>JAEWSZ010000237.1 GCA_023397905.1 Bacillota bacterium
TCTGAGTCGCAAGAAACGACTGTTTTTATTAAAAAACAGGGTGCTGGCAGTCAAAATTTCATCTGCAAGCACCCTGTTATGTGATATTAATATTCTCTCAAACCTTTGCATTGCAAGACTTTTACGCCATGTATCTCAACCCGGCCAAATGCTTACTTTGCCTTGATTGCCGCCTGAGCCCAGCGTCTCAAGCTATGCAACTGTAAATCTACTGGTTAGTTTTATTTTTGTCCCAGCCCTGACCCACCTATTGCTGCTTGAGCCGCAGCTATCAAATACCACCAATCGCATTTTTTCACATTATGGAACATTATTATCTATATGAACATTTCGATTTTGTGATTTTTATATTTTCGATATTCATCATATTGCACGAAGCAAGTAATTTTTCTATATCATTTTCATCTACTTCACACTTTGGTCCGATATATATTTCTTTAATAAAATCAACAAAACCGCAATTTTCCCAATTAAATTCCGTATAGAAAATGATTTTACTGTCCCGAACATAAGATTTAAGTTCTGAAAATGGTGAATTTATAAAGATATTATTACATTCTCTTACTAAATTTTCATTGGCATTTGTTCCAAAAGGATATGGATAGCAAATATATGCCCTCCATTCATTTTCTTCACTGAAAGCAATATTTTTATACAGAGGAGCTAAATTTGAAATTGACGATAAACATCCCATTATTAGAGTATGTATTTCATCTGCATTTGTGTTTTTCAATTTTCCTAAAAATCCATCCACCAAATTAACAGCACTCTCATTTTGGCTGATGTCAAAATCCTCTTCCCCTCTCGAATATATTACTTTTTTAAAGCTAATCGGACTATCTTTTTCATTCACAGAATGGATTTTAAATACCTTTTCAAGTTTATCTTTATCTATTCCTATTGATACCCCTTGTGCATTATCTGCATAACCTCTCCATTGGCTGAGCAAGTCTCCATATTCTGAAAAACAACAAGCCAATGTAAGAGACTCAGACATTTTATCTTTGCCTTCTCTATCCACATACCACTCAAGCATTTTAATAATACCCTCTACCCCTTGATATGTAATCTTTCCGAGTGTGAAAGCTACTGGAAAACCTTCAAATATTTTTTTAAATCGCTGGCTTATAATTCGAGGTATGACCTTGTTTTTTAGCCATAGAATTTCCATATAATCATTGCTTTTCCCTATCTCAGATAAACGTAATGTCTTTGCTTCAACAATCTTTATAAAAGTGTTGAGGCTACAATAATGATATAGCGTATCTGACATACCCAACTCTCCCTGCAAATATCACATAAATTCTCTGCTATTACACTAATTTGTTAATGTTCTTAATCAATTCCGGCAGAAAGTCCACCAGAACATCCCAAACAATATTTAACTGTATTCCTTCATAGTCATGTACAATCCTGTTTCTCATGCCTTTTATTTTTCGCCATGGAATTTGGCTGTTTACTTCCACAAATTCTACGTCCAGCCGACTTACTAATTCTCCGATTTGGCTCAGACTGAAAACACAGGCCGATATGGTTTTTAAGTCGTATGAAAATTCTTCAAAAGTCATATCACCTTTGAACTGTATGGCTTGTATTGCATAGTCTTTTATCTTTTCAAGAATAGCTTTCTCTTTCATAAATCACTACCCCCGTTTTTGCAATCTCTTGTTGCACACGGCATCCATTGATAATTTGTGATGCCTCAATCAAATCGACTGGAATATCAAGTGCTTCGGTAATGTCCTCAAGAACGCCAAAAAAGTCTATCCCTCGAATTTTTCCTTTACTGTCAATGACGATATCAATATCACTTAACTGTTTTGGATTTCCATTTGCGTAAGAGCCAAAAAGAATCGCCTTATAAATAGGAACAGCCTTAAAAATCGGTAATAGCTTTGCTTTTATTTCATCCGTAGTATAAACCTTTTCCATAAAGTCTCTCCTTTCCACCCTAAGTTACTTTTTAATTTTGCACTTATTTCTACTATTGATTATAACCTGTAATTTATAATAAGTAAATTATCCATAAAACAAGGGAAGCCATCACAGCTTCCCTTGTTTTATACTTTTCTCTTATAAGCTTACCCTTACTTCTGTCCCAGCCCTGCTCCTCCTATTGCTGCCTGAGCCCAGCGTCTCAAGCTACGTAACTGTAGAACTGCCGGTTAGTTTTATTTTTGTCCCAGCCCTGACCCACCTATTGCAGCTTGAGCCGCGGCAAGTTTTGCAATGGGGACACGGAAAGGCGAGCAGGAAACATAATTCAATCCCGCCCTGTAGCAGAATTCTATGGAAGACGGGTCGCCGCCGTGTTCTCCGCATATGCCCAGCTTGATGTCCGGTCTGGTCTGTTTACCCAGCCTGGCGGCCAGCTCAACAAGCTTGCCCACGCCGTTCTGATCCAGCCTTGCAAAAGGATCCGACTCGTATATCTTTTTGTCGTAATAGTCCTCCAGGAATTTTCCGGCGTCGTCCCGGCTGAAGCCGAAAGTCATCTGGGTCAGATCATTTGTGCCAAAGGAGAAGAACTCGGCCTCTTTGGCTATTTCATCGGCAGTAAGGGCCGCCCTCGGGATCTCTATCATGGTTCCGACCTTGTAGTCAAGCTTGACCCCCGCCTTTTCAATCACTTCGGCCGCCGTCCTGACTACTATGTCCTTGACATATTTCAGCTCCTTGATCTCTCCAACCAGCGGAATCATTATCTCGGGAATGACCGACATTCCCGTTTTATTTACGTTGATTGCAGCCTCGATAACCGCCCTGGTCTGCATTTCGGCAATTTCAGGATATGATACCGCCAGCCGGCAGCCCCTGTGTCCCATCATGGGATTGAACTCGTGCAGACCGGCCACAATTCCCTTCAGGTCCGAAAAGGTCATTCCCATTTCCTTTGCAAGCGCCGCAATATCCTCATCCGCCTGAGGCAGGAATTCATGCAGGGGAGGATCCAGGAACCTGATGGTTACGGGATGGCCCTTCATCTCTCTGAACAAACCCTCAAAATCGCTTCTCTGCATGGGCAGCAGCTTGTCGAGGGCCTTCCTTCTCTGTTCCTCGGTCCTGGCTACAATCATTTCCCTCATGGCGGGTATCCTGTCGGCTTCAAAGAACATGTGCTCGGTACGGCACAGGCCTATGCCTTCCGCTCCGAATTTCATGGCCTGGGCCGCATCTGCCGGAGTGTCGGCATTTGTCCTGATTTTCAAGGTTCTGGCCTCATCGGCCCACTGCATGAGCGTTACAAAATCCTCTGTCATTTCAGGCTCCACAGTGGGAAGTCTTTCACCGTATACACTTCCGGTGGAGCCGTCTAGTGATATCCAGTCCCCTTCCACATACTTCTTTCCAGCCTTATCCAGGAAATATTTTTCTTCTTCATTGATTTTGATTTCACTGCAGCCTGCCACACAGCAGGTTCCCATTCCCCTGGCAACCACCGCCGCGTGAGAGGTCATACCGCCACGACCGGTCAGGATTCCCTGTGACACGTGCATGCCTTCTATATCCTCGGGAGAAGTTTCAAGCCTCACCAGGATTATTTTCTTTTCTCCGCCCTTTGAAGCCTCCACCGCTTCCTCGGCTTCAAAATAAATTCTGCCTGTAGCGGCTCCAGGTGATGCCGGAAGGCCTTTGGCAACCGGTTTTGCAGCCTTGAGGCTCTTTGGCTCAAAATTGGGATGCAGCAGTGCATCCAGCTGTTTTGGATCCACCTTCATAAGGGCTTCATTTTTGGTTATCATCTTTTCGTTAACCAGATCGACTGCTATCCGCAGGGCAGAAGCCGCCGTCCGCTTGCCGTTTCTGGTCTGCAGCATGAAAAGCTTACCCTTTTCAATGGTAAACTCCATATCCTGCATGTCCCTGTAATGCTTCTCCAGGGTATTCGCTATATTTACAAACTGGTCATATGCTTCCGGATTGACAAGTCTCATCTGCTCCATGGGCTGAGGCGTCCTGATACCCGCAACCACATCCTCGCCCTGGGCATTCATCAGGAATTCTCCGTAAAGCCTCTTTTCACCTGTAGACGGATCTCTTGTGAAAGCAACGCCGGTTCCGGAGTCATTGCCCATATTGCCATATACCATTTCCTGAACATTTACGGCAGTTCCCCAATCGCCGGGGATGTCATTGAGCCTTCTGTACACTATTGCACGGGGATTGTCCCAGGAACGGAATACCGCCTTGATCGCTTCCATAAGCTGTATTCTGGGATCCTGCGGGAATTCCTCCCCTTTTTCTTTTCTATACAATTCCTTGTATCTTTTGACTACTTCTCTGAGGTTTTCCGCTGATAAATCCGTATCAAATTTAGCGCTGTTTTCTTCTTTAACCGCATCAAGTATTTTTTCGAATTTTGGTTTTTCAATCTCCATAACTACGTCAGAAAACATCTGAATGAATCTTCTGTAGCTGTCATATGCAAACCGCTCGTTGGATGTGAGCTTTGCAAGGCCCTCTACCACAGTATCATTGAGACCCAGGTTTAAAATAGTATCCATCATGCCGGGCATTGAAGCTCTCGCCCCCGACCTCACAGACACCAGAAAAGGATTTGCCGGATCGCCAAAGGTCTTTCCGACAATTTCTTCTGTTTTGGACAGCATTGCGTAGATCTCTTCCTCGATCTCCTTTGCAATAGCTTTTCCGTCATTATAATATCTTGTACATGCTTCGGTAGTTACGGTGAATCCTCTTGGAACCGGAAGCCCCAGGCCGGTCATTTCAGCCAGATTTGCTCCCTTGCCTCCAAGAAGGTTTCTCATAGATGCATTTCCTTCGCTAAAAAGATAAACGTACTTTGACATTTAAAACCCTCCTGTACAAACTTAGAATTGATATATAGCCAAAATTGTATTTAAGGGATCCGGATAACGATATTCCCGATACAATTTGCTTTCAAAGAGTGTCTGCATGGAATAGCCTTTAATCAAAGAATATAACGAAGATTGCTGCAGAAATTGTTATATAAGTAAGTAATGCAGACATACTTAGTATGCCTGCAATTTTACAATTTATGTTAAAATTCAAACTTTCCGTCAAAATATGAAGTTAATTCATCAATTTTCACTCTGACCTGCTGCATGGTATCCCTGTCCCTGATAGTTACGCTGCCGTCTTCCAGGGAATCAAAGTCGAATGTAATGCAATAGGGAGTTCCTATCTCGTCCTGCCTTCTGTACCTCTTGCCTATGCTTCCTGTTTCATCGTACTCACATACATATTCCCTGGTAAGGGTCTGATAAACCTTTTCCGCTTCCTCACCCAGTTTCTTGGACAGTGGAAGTACGGCAATCTTAACAGGAGCCAGCGCAGGATGGAATCTCAGAACCGTTCTCACATCCCCCTCTGCAACCTCTTCCTCATCATATGCGTCACAGAGGAATGCCAGGGTAACTCTGTCTGCCCCCAGTGAGGGCTCTATGCAATAAGGCACATACTTCTCATTTGTAACAGGGTCAAAGTATGACAAATCATCTTTTGAATGAAGCATATGCTGTTTAAGGTCAAAATCTGTCCTGTCGGCTATGCCCCAGAGTTCTCCCCATCCGAAGGGGAACAGGAACTCAATATCGGTAGTCGCATTGCTGTAGTGCGAGAGCTCCTCCTTTTCATGGTCGCGGAGCTTTAAGGAGTCAGCCTTCATATTCAGCTTTAACAACCAGTTGTAGCAATAGTCCTTCCAGTAGTTGAACCACTCCAGATCCTTGCCCGGCTCACAGAAAAATTCCAGTTCCATCTGTTCAAATTCCCTGGTTCTGAAAGTAAAGTTGCCCGGCGTGATTTCGTTTCTGAAAGATTTGCCGACCTGGCCTATGCCAAAAGGTATTTTCTTTCTTGTAGTTCTCTGCACATTCTTAAAATTAACAAAAATCCCCTGTGCTGTTTCAGGCCTCAGGAATATTTCGGATTTCGAATCCTCCGTCACACCCTGGAAGGTTTTAAACATAAGGTTGAATTTTCTGATATCCGTAAAATTTGCAGAGCCGCAATTTGGACATTTAACTCCCTTGTCCTTTATGTATTGCATCAGCTCTTCATTTTTCAAGCCGTCAACTTTAAAGGTCACATTGTTTTCCTGATTCCAGTCCTCAATGAGCTTGTCGGCCCTGTGACGTGTTTTGCAGTCCTTGCAGTCTATCAAGGGATCGCTGAAGCCGCCTACGTGCCCTGAGGCAACCCAAACCTGCGGATTCATGAGTATGGCGCAATCCACACCCACATTGTACTGGCTCTCCTGGATAAACTTACGCCACCAGGCTTTTTTGACGTTATTCTTCAGTTCCACTCCCAGCGGACCGTAGTCCCATGCATTTGCAAGGCCTCCGTATATGTCAGAACCGGGGTATACAAAACCCCTGTTTTTAGATAACGAAACTATTTTTTCCATGGTTTTTTCAACTGCCACCTTAATTACCTCCTATAAAATATGGGAAAATCCGCCAACAGATTTCCGATATGCAAAGAATAATAATCTGTTTACCATCTCATACTTTCCTTTGCATTTCCCCTATTTATTCACGTTTTTAGTTCTGATGTATGTTATTTTATCTTCAGATATTTCATGAATAGCAACAGTAACTTCCTTGTCGGAGTTGAATTTTGTGAGCTTGTTTGCTCCATCCACTAACTGCCTTGCCCTTTTAGCCGTTTCAACAACCAGTGTATACCTGCTGTCGACCTTTTTCATCAATTCATTGATTGAAGGATAAATCATATAAATGCCTCCTGTTTCCACTTCGATAAACTATTTAATTATGCCGTCAATTAACTCAATATTTCTCGATGGTTTCAAACGCTCTGCGTCCAACACCTTTTCTATATTCAAAACAGCACTGTCAACGCTGTCATTTAGAATCAGATAATCATATTTTCCCGCATATTTTAATTCATTTGTCGCCTGCTGCAATCTTTTTTCTATTACATCACAGCATTCCGTCGCCCTGGTCACGATCCTTCTCCTCAGCTCCTCCAGCGACGGCGGAAGCAGGAAAATCAACACGCACTCTGGATATTTCTGCTTTATTTCAAGGGCGCCTTCCACGGTTATTTCCAGAATTACATCCGTACCTTCCTCCAGACATTCGTCTACAAAGGCTTTTGGAGTTCCGTAATAATTATTGCAGTACTTATCCCACTCAATAAGCGCGTCCTTCTCAAGCATATCTAAAAACTGGCTCTCTGAAACAAAAAAATAATTCAGTCCTTCTTTTTCACCCTCGCGAGGTTTTCTCGTTGTGGCCGAAACAGAATATCTTACATTTTCCCTCTGAGACAATAGCTTTTTACAAACTGTGCCTTTACCGGTTCCGGAAGGTCCCGATATTACGACTAATAGGCCTCTTTGCCGCATACCTGCCTCCTATTCGTCATCCTCTACATCGGTATCCGCAATTGCTGCATCCACATCCTTTGTATTAAGTCTGTGTGCAACTGTCTCAGGCTGTACGGCCGATAAAATAATGTGATCACTGTCAGTGATAATGACCGCTCTGGTCCTTCTGCCATAGGTTGCGTCAATCAGCATGCCTCTGTCCCGCGCCTCCTGGATAATCCTTTTTATAGGCGCCGATTCAGGGCTGACTATGGCAACCAGCCTGTTTGCCGAAACAATGTTTCCAAATCCGATATTTATAAGCTTCATGTGGTTCCTCCTGATATATTTTCTTGTATCCTATTTCATTTATTCTTCATTTATTCAATGTTTTGAATCTGTTCTCTGATTTTTTCAGTTTCGCTCTTAAGCTCCAAGACACTTTTTGTTATTATGATATCATTTGATTTTGAACCTATAGTATTAATTTCCCTGTTTATTTCCTGAACCAGAAAATCCAGCTTGCGGCCTACCGGCTGCTTCTTTATGCTGAGAATGTCCCTGAGTTGGATCAAATGACTGCCCAGTCTGACCAATTCTTCATCAATTCCGCATTTATCGGCGAATATGGCAACTTCCATGGCAATTCTGTTCTCATCTATAGTCTGCTGATTCAACAGCTCCCTGATCCTGTTTTCAAGCTTCTGCTTATATTCTATGACAACTTCCGGGCTTCTATTTGTGATTTGAGAAATAATCTCCTCCATATAGTCGGCTTTTTGAAGCAAACTTAGCCTCAATTCATTTCCTTCCTTCTCACGCATTTGCAAAAGAGAAGAAACCGAAATGTCCAGAGCCTTATTTAAAATACTCCAGAGCTGCTCTTCGTCGTCCTCTGCCTTTTCGATCCGCAGTACATCCGGAAATCTGGATACCAGGGATACACTCAGATCATCCTTTAAGGAATATTTCTCCTTCAGCTTTTCAATGGCCTGTATGTATGCGCCGGCCAGCGGTTCATCAAGTGTAACGCTTCTCGAGTCGTCGGAACGGTCTTCAAAAGATATGAAAATGTCCACCTTGCCTCTGAATATGCTTTTAGAAACCGATTCTCTGACTCTTTCCTCAAGATAAGCTATCTGCCGTGGTAATTTTATATAAAAATCTACATACCTGTGATTGACACTCTTAATTTCAACCGTAAATTCTTTACCGCTTTCACCGTAAGTTCCTCTTCCGAAACCGGTCATGCTCCTAACCATGTTTTCCTCCTATTGTGGCATAAAGACCTGCCTCATGTGCAAAAAGGCTTGCGCCTTTTGTATGTGAAGATCGACATGTTCATTATCTCACCCATAAAAAAACGCAAAGCGTTTTTTGCAATGCGAAGAGTTTGATGAACACACAACATCTAGCTTCGCATTTATTATAACACAATTTCTCATTATTTAAAGAATAATTTACTACTTTTCTTATATTTTCTTAAATTTTATCACTTATACTTCAAATTACTTGGATTTTTAATAAATTATTGCCCAGCCCGGTTCAGCCCATGAAAAAAAGTGCATAAAAGCACTTTACATTGTTTGATTCTATTTCATTGGCTTACTGGCGCCTACAGCATTTTCAAAACATTTTCAATAGCCTGCTGTACCCTGGTTTTGTCGAAAGGTTTCACAATGAAATCCTTAGCCCCGGTTTTAATGGCATCTATTACCATGGCCTGCTGCCCCATGGCCGATACCATGATAATTTTAGTATTCGGAGAAACCGCCATGATTTCTTTTATTGCCGTAATTCCATCCATCTCGGGCATAGTAATGTCCAGAGTGATTATATCAGGCTCAAATTTCTTAGCCTGGGCTATGGCTTCATATCCGTTTGCGCCTTCGCCCACCACAACATAGCTGGGGTTTTCCTCTATCATTCTCTTTATAAGTGTTCTCATAAACACAGCGTCATCAACAACCACAAACTTTATCTGTTCCACTGGACACATCTCCCAATTCATACATCATTAATGATAAAGCAACCATCCCTGCAGTCTCAGTACGAAGAATCCTTGGGCCAAGAGTTATTTTTTTAATTCCCTTTATCTCGGCAAGCTGTATTTCCTCTTCGGTAAAACCGCCTTCTGGGCCTATAAAAATCGATGCGAAAGTAATATTCATATAATCTGCCGCCACATTTTTGAACGCAACGGTATTTTCTTTTTCATAGGGTATTATGGATAATTCATCTTTGCATGCCTGTTCAACTGCATCACGGAATTTTACCGGAGACTTTATTTCCGGGATCATGCCCCTGTTACATTGTTTTGCAGCTTCGGCAGCTATTTTCTGCCATCTTGCAAGCTTATTCCGCACATCCTTGTCGGTATTGATTTTAGACACGCACCTGTCAGTTATCACCGGCACTATGGCCGTAACACCTATCTCAACGCATTTCTGCACAATGAGCTCCATTTTGTCGGCCTTTGGCAGTCCCTGGTACAGGGTAACCTTTAACCCCGGCTCGGTCAGATTTGCCTCCTTCTTTACAATTCTGGATATTACGGAGGCGCTGTCGATTTCAACGATCTCGGCGGTATAATCATAACCTTCGCAGCAAACAGAGATTACATCTCCCTTTGCCGCCCTCAACACCTTTTTAAGGTGCTGGTAATCCTCGCCGGTAATACTGATTGTATCCTCATTGATCTGATCGTTATTTACAAAGTATCTGGACATTTAACACCTGAACACCATAGCTACCCATTCACCCATTTCCAGTTCTTCAATGAGAGCCATCCCATATTTTTTACAGCTGTCTATGACTTCCTGCTTCCGCTCTTTTATAATACCCGAAGTAATAAACAGTGAGTTCTTTTTTAAATAATAAGGTATATGCGCCGACAAGTCAATAATTACATTTGCGATAATATTTGCCGCCACAATATCGTACTTGTGATTTTCATGATCCAGATCGGTCAATATGCCTCTGGCAGCCGTGATTTTTGAGCCTTCCCCGTTTATCTCAATATTTTCATTTGCAACTCTTACTGCAACCTCATCGATATCAAGGGCGTGAACCTTCTGAGCTCCCAATTTTGCCGCTATTATTGACAGTATACCCGTACCGCAGCCCACATCCAGAACCTCGCAATAGTCCTTCATATATTTATCAATAAGCACCGAACACATTTGCGTGGTTTCATGGGTTCCCGTACCAAAGGCCATACCGGGATCCATTTCGATTATTATATCCTCCGGCCCGGCCTCGTATTCCTCCCAGGTAGGCTTGATCACAATCCTGTCTGTCAGCTTGAAGGGTTTATAATATTTTTTCCATGCGGTGGACCAATCCTCATCGTCCACCTCGCCATAACCGTCAAGGCCTTTGCCTACCTCCAGGAACTGAGAAATATTCCCGAGGCCGTCATTTACCTGCTTTAAAAGCCCGTCTATTTCAATGGTGTCCTGAAAGTAAGCCTGTATGACTACCTCGTCTCCCAGGGACGCCATAAATTCTTCATCAGCATAATCCAGTGTATTGGGATTTTCTATTTCCCTGCGTATATCAAACGGATCCTTTATGGCAACCCCTCCTGCTCCCATTGACGTCAGCATTTCAGACACTGCGTCGCTGGCCTCGTCGGTGGTGCTTACCCGTATTTCATGCCATTTCATTCCTTCTGTCTCCTATCTACACAGCACTGCTGTTTTAAAGTCTTCTCCTGCATTCCGCTTTTACGATTTTATTCTGTACTTCCACACTCCCGGATTCCGCCTTGGTACTTCCGCTTTTATTCTGCTTCCTGATTTCCGGCTTCTGGATTCTATTCTTCGGGTTTCATTCTGAATCCTGATTTCTGACTCCTGAATTCTCATTTAAACGCATCCTTCATTTTGTCAAAAAAACCTTTTCTCTGCTCATGGACATCATCGCCGCTCAATTCGGCAAATTCTTTCAATAAAGCCTTTTGCTTTTCATTAAGCTTCTTGGGAACATCAATATTCACTTTCACATACTGATCTCCGCGTCCATTTCCTCTGAGGAAGGGTATGCCTTTTCCTCTCAGCCTGAATACAGAACCTGTCTGGGTCCCTTCCGGAACAGTGTACTTTACCTTTCCGTCAAGGGTTGGTACTTCAAGCTCCGCGCCCAGGGCCGCCTGTGTAAATGTAACGGGAACGTCGCATATGACGTCATTGCCCTGTCTTTTAAACAGCAGATGGGGCTTTACTCTGACATTTATGAACAGATCGCCGTTGGGCCCGCCTTTTGAACCCGGATCGCCTTCTCCCCTCAGGGAAATAGTCTGACCGTCGTCAATACCCGCTGGTATGTTTATCTTTAATTTAACGCTGTTTCTGAGCTTGCCTTTTCCGTTGCATGCAGGACATGGGTCAGTAATGATTTTCCCCTCGCCCTTGCACACGTCGCAGGTCTTTGTATTCACAAACTGGCCAAAGGGCGTATTCTGCCTCACCTGTACCTGGCCCGTACCGTTGCAATGCTGGCAGGTGGTCGCCTGTGTGCCTGGTTTTGCCCCCGAGCCGGAGCACTTGGAACACACATCCATTCTGCTGATGCTTATTTCCCTCTCTATTCCAAAAGCGGCTTCTTCAAAGGATATCTCAACCGCATATTTCAAATCGGCGCCCTTCTGGGGTCCACGTCTTGACCGGCTGCTTCTTCCTCCCCCAAAGCCCGAGCCTCCGAAGAAAGTCTCAAATATATCGCCAATGCCTCCGAAGTCAAAATCAGAGAACCCTCCGGCTCCGCCCCCGAATCCGTTAGGATCTGTTCCGGCATGTCCGAACTGGTCATACCTGCTTCTCTTCTGGGCATCGCTCAATACATCATAGGCCTCGTTGGCTTCCTTGAATTTTGCTTCGGCCGTTTTATCTCCAGGATTTACATCCGGATGATACTTTTTTGCCAGATTTCTGTATGCTTTTTTCAATTCGGCGTCGGTGGCATCTTTCTGTACCCCCAGCACCTCGTAATAATCCCTTTTTTCTGACATCCGATTTTTCAACTCCCGTTCTCTGTTTCCGCACGGCTTTATGCCATTTGGAAATTACCCAAAATAAGCCAGAGCTAACAAAAAACCAGCTTTGGCACTTCCGGGATAATATTTGATTTATTGTAAAGGGGCTTTAAATTTTAGCTTTAAAGCCCCTTACATTATTATATAGTTTTATTTGTCATCGTCAACTACTTTGTAATCTGCGTCCACAACATTGTCATCCTGTCCTGCGCCAGGCGCCTCCTGCTGGCCGCCAAAGCCTGCGCCGCCGTTAGGATCTGCTCCTGGAGCTCCGCCTGCCTGCTGATATATCTTGGAGGATACGTCGTAGAATGCCTGCTGCAATTCTTCCGTAGCCTTCTTTATAGCTTCGGTATCGGTTCCTTTCAAGGCATCCCTGACTTTATTCACACCTGCCTCGATCTTTGATTTGTCATCGCCTGAAATCTTATCGCCAAGATCCTTCAAAGATTTTTCAGATTGATATATCAGAGAATCGGCATTGTTTCTGACATCTATTTCTTCCTTGCGCTGCTTGTCCTCTGCGGCATATTTTTCCGCTTCTTTAACGGCCTTGTCAATATCGGTGTCAGAGAGGTTTCTCGATGCAGTGATTGTAATTTTCTGCTCATTGCCTGTACCCAGATCCTTCGCGGAAACGTGAACTATACCGTTGGCGTCGATATCAAAGGTGACCTCGATCTGCGGAACGCCCCTTGGTGCCGAAGGAATACCTGTGAGCTGGAATGTCCCCAGAGTTTTGTTGTACTGGGCCATTTCTCTTTCTCCCTGGAGAACATGGATTTCAACGCTGGTCTGTCCGTCAGCTGCCGTTGAGAATACCTGGCTTTTCTTTGTAGGTATAGTGGTATTTCTCTCTATCAGCTTTGTAAATACTCCGCCGAGGGTCTCAAGGCCCAGGGACAACGGAGTGACATCCAGAAGGAGAAGTCCCGTAACGTCACCGGTCAGCACGCCTGCCTGGATAGCCGCACCAACGGCCACACATTCGTCAGGATTAATACCCTTGAACGGGTCTTTGCCGAGATACTTTTTAACCGCATCCTGAACTGCAGGGATTCTGGTGGAACCGCCAACCAGCAATATTTTATCTATCTTATCGGGAGTCAGTCCCGCATCCTGCATGGCCTGTCTGGTAGGGCCCATTGTCTTTTCAACCAGGTCGGCAGTTATCTCATCGAATTTAGCTCTGGTGAGAGTTACGTCAAGGTGCTTCGGACCTGACGCATCAGCCGTTATAAACGGAAGATTTATATTTGAAGAAGTCACTCCGGAAAGCTCGATCTTGGCTTTTTCGGCAGCTTCCTTCAATCTCTGCATTGCCATTTTATCGCCTCTTAGATCAATTCCGTTTTCCTTCTTGAAGCTGTCTGCGAGAAAATCTATAACCCTCTGGTCGAAATCATCTCCGCCCAGCCTGTTATTACCGTTTGTAGCCAGAACCTCAAATACTCCGTCGCCTATTTCCAGGATAGATACGTCGAAGGTTCCGCCGCCGAGGTCATAAACCATTATTTTCTGGTCATGCTCCTTGTCAAGGCCATATGCAAGCGCCGCAGCCGTGGGCTCGTTGATTATTCTAAGTACTTCCAGACCCGCAATTTTACCCGCATCCTTTGTAGCCTGCCTCTGGGCGTCACTGAAATATGCGGGAACCGTAATTACCGCCTGAGATATTGTCTCACCGAGATAGCTTTCCGCATCAGCCTTGAGCTTTTGCAAAACCATAGCTGAAATCTCCTGGGGCGAATATTTCTTACCATCTATTTCAACCTTTCTATCGGTTCCCATGTCTCTTTTAATTGATATAATTGTTCTCTCTGGGTTTGTGATGGACTGTCTCTTTGCGACCTGTCCGATCATACGCTCGCCGGTTTTTGAAAAAGCCACAACTGAAGGAGTGGTCCTATTGCCCTCCGGATTTGCTATAACAACAGGTTCTCCGCCCTCCATAACCGCTACGCATGAATTTGTGGTACCTAAATCTATACCAATTACTTTTGCCATATTTAAAAGCCTCCTTAATATATAAACTAATAAGTTCTCGTAATTTAATTTTTAATAAAGCCTGATAAATCAATTTGCCACTTTTACCATACTGTGCCTTACAACCTTGCCCTTCATTACATATCCCCTCTGGAATTCCTCCAGGACCACATTGTCGCCGCTTGCTTCGTCGGTCACATGCATTACCGCATTGTGAAGCTCGGGGTCAAACTGGCTGTTCACGGCCTCAATGGGTTCAACGCCCAATTTGTCGAGGCAGTCCTTCAACTGCCGCATTACCATTTCCACGCCGTCCTTGAGTGGATTGCTTTCCATTTCTTCCGCCGCTTTCAGCGCTCTTTCGAGATTGTCCACCACCGGAAGGAATGCGTTGACTATGTCAATTGAAACATCAAGGCTCAAAGCCTCTTTTTCCTTTACAGTACGCTTTTTATAATTATCAAACTCCGCAGCCGTGCGCTGTACCATATTGAAATACTCCTCACACTTGCCGGTCTTTTCCTCAAGCTTTGCTTTCAGCTCCTCAATCTCAGGATCCGCAGAAGCTTTGCTTTCACCCTGCTCTTCTGATGAATCAGTATCACAATTGGCTGTTACCTCATTTTCATCTGTTATTGACACATCTTCGCTAGCTTCTTGTGAATTTTTATCTTTATTCATTACCCACCAATTACCTCCTTAAAATTTATAGCTGCCTATCCATCGCCCAGGAGTTTCAATATCTCCTGATTAATTTTATTCCTGATATAATTCATTGATGAAACAACTTTTGAATATTCCATTCTGGTCGGCCCTATAATACCGATTGCACCTATTACATAATCGTCAACGCTGTAGGAAGCCGTTACAAGACTGCAATCTTTTATTCCATCTATAACATTCTCATTTCCGATTTGAATTATTATCTCATTGGTTTTAAAGTGATCAGAATTGAGAATATCGGACATCAGTTTTTTCTCATCCAGAAGACTTAAAAATTCCTTTACCTTCTGAACCTCCTTGAATTCAGGATAATTCATTATATTTGTGGTACCTTCCAGATAGATTTCAGGCTGATCAATGAGTTTTATCAGATCCTCTATACCGTCCAAAATGGGCTTCATTAAATCGTAAGGCAATGAAGTCAGCTGCTCGGCTTCACCATTCAACAAATTGTTTTTGAGCATCTCCAGCGTGTACCCCTTGAGCTTGTCATTGAGCATATTGGACACCTGGATCAAAAAGTCCGGAGTGGTCTTTTCTGGTATTCTGACCAAATTGTTGCGTACGATATTGGAATCGGTAACAACAATGACCAGCGCTTTTCCGGGCTCTATGGGAACAACCTGAACCGCCTTTAAAACACTTCTTTTAATATGCGGAGTCACGGCCATGGAAGTGTATTTTGTGATCTGGGACATGGCAACAGAAGCATTTCTGATGATCTGGCTCAGTTCATTTATTTTTATATCCATGGCATTTCTTATGTTTTCAATATCAATGTCGGACAGCTCGTTGATCTGCATCAGTTTATCGACATATAATCTGTAGCCTTTATCCGATGGCACCCGTCCTGCGGAAGTATGGGGCTGTTCCAGGAAGCCCATTTCTTCAAGATCGGCCATTTCATTTCTGATGGTGGCCGAGCTGAGGCCAAGCTCATGCTTCTTGGCAATAGTCCTTGAACCGACTGGCTCGGCAGAATGGATATAATCATCTATTATGGCTTGCAGTATTCTAAGTTTTCTATCGTCAAGCAACACCTTTACCTCCGCTTCCTCAACATACCGGCCGGATATTCCCGCTGCCGCATTAATTAAAAATTGTGTTTTATCTTTTTTGTTAGCACTCTATATCGTTGAGTGCTAATCATATACTAAAAATAACATTAGCATTTTTGTTTGTCAAGTATTTTTCAAATAATATTGGTTAATTTTTTCAATCACACATCAGAGGAACCATCCTCAAGCCGTCCGGCAGTGAATGGTTCCTCCTGTATAAGCGAT
Organism: Bacillota bacterium; assembly: GCA_023397905.1. GTDB lineage: Bacteria > Bacillota > Clostridia > Acetivibrionales > DSM-1351 > Ruminiclostridium. The sequence continues at coordinate 16,346 of JAEWSZ010000237.1, forward strand.
GTATAATTATTTCCTGCACTGTAAGGGCCGTTTTGCCGCCCCTGATAAATAAAATCCGGGTTGGCCCAAACTTACTACATCCCGCCGTCGGGATATCCTCCGTTAAACTGCTGAGGAGACTGCGGAATCGCATATCGGCCTGTTTTTTCTCTGTAAACTTCAAAATAGAATACCATTAGAATGAACCCACCTATGGCAGAAATAACGGGGGATACAACGCTTCCGACTATTGGGATCAGCCCTGTGATAAGCCCGATAAATCCTCCTGCCATGCCGGAACCCAGCATTACCAGCAGAGTAACACCCAGTATGGGCCAGAAGCTTCCGTTCACCTGTTTAAAGGAATTCTTCAGACCCTGTATTATATTGCTGTCCTCTATGCATACCGCCGGAAACCACAGCGACATGTATGTGTGCAATACTACCATCCCTACCAGCGTTGCCAGGGCAAAGACTATAATCAGCAGTACCCCCAGCGGCGATACAAAAGCCGTAATGATTATGGCAATGGTCAGAAGTATTCCGAAAACTATTGCCACTCCAATGCCGATAGCTATCTGCAGCAAAAGAAAAAGTACATATCTGCCGATGTATTTTGACATCAATGCGGTCAAATCATTCAGGCTTGCATTCCCTGTTTCGTAACTTTTGTTAATAAGCCCATAGGTTGCAGGCATGACAATGATCGTAAACACAAGCGACAAAAATCCGGCAATAGCCATGCTGATCATCATGGACGGCCCATAAAGGTTAAGCATATAATCACCGTAATTAAAATTACTGCCATTCGTAATATCCTGAAGCATTTTCTGGTATTGGTTTATAAAACTCATGGGAGAAAATCCCACGCGGCCTACACCCATTATCAATGCAGGAATTGCCGTGGCAATCAACAGCGGCAAGGTGAATATAAAATTCTTAAAAGTAAATCTGAAAGCATTCTCAAGATGTCGCATAAATAACCTCCATTATTATTTATAACTTTTACAAGTTATCATTTATATATGTATTAACAAGACTGTCATAGCCTGCCATTACATGCAAAGCGGTAGGATTGCCTGCGGAGCCCAGTTTCAGATCGTCGATGGCGCTGACCGGCAATGCTTTGATCGAGGTTCCCGTAATAAACGCAGCCTCAAAGCTGGTAAGGGAATCCACTCCTATGAGAGTTTCTATAACTTCATAACCAAGCTTTTTACAGACGCTGATCACGTACTGCCTGGTCACTCCCACCAATACAAAATCGGCTGGAGAAGTATATATTTTACTGCCCTTGACAAAAAACACATTGGATTTGCCGCCCTCTGTTATTTTGCCGTTTTCATTGACCAGGAGCGCCTCGAAAACCTTTTTCTCATTTACGGTCCTCTGCAGCTCCTCCCTGTATCCGGCATGAATCATCTTTATGTTTGGATTCTGCCTTTTGAGACTGATTGTACAACATGCCACACCATTATCATATTCCTGCTGAGCCGGATAATAGAACTTATTCACAAACAGCAGGATATTCTGTTGGCTCTCATGCTGAAGGGCTATTACTTTGATATTGCATTCGGAAAAATTGTTAAGCCTGCATACTTCTTTTATCTGATCTCGCAATTCCTTCTTTGAAAGGGAAAGCTCATAACCGGACCTTTCCATGGAATTTTTCAGACGGGTGAAATGATCCTCGTAAAACAGAGGAACCTCTTTTATTATCCTGATAACTTCATAAAAGGCCGCATACCTGTCATCAGAATACAAATCCAGCCTTACTTCCGGGAGAACCGCTCCGTTGATAATGCATATTTTACCTATATTTTCATCGAATAACATCTTATTCTCCAATCCTGATCCCAATTTACTACAATGTTAACACAACAATGTTAAATATTTATGCCTTTTTTGTCAGCTGCTGCAAATTTATAAAGTCAATCGATTTCATCAAGCGAAAGATTAAAGCTTGGAATAAACTTTTCCATGAAATATCCGACTTCCTCCAGTTCAATTTCCTGAATAGTATCCATAATAGCTTCACTGGCTTTTTTAAACTCATTATTGCCGGCTTTCACTTCTTCCAGGCATTTTATGTATGCGGATATCCTGTCCGCAGCTTTTACCAGCTTCCAGCACTCCACATCATCCGGATTTTTAAAAAACAGGGAATAATATTCATCCGCCATTTCCTCCGGCAGCATTGAAATAATTTTCTCCTTGGATATGTCTTCTATGTCCTTGTAAATCTTGTTGATCTGCGGGTTGAAATATTTTATCGGCGTGGGCATATCACCGGTTATAATTTCGTTGCAATCATGAAACATTGCCAGAATAGCAACTCTTTCCGGGTTTATTTCACCGTTGAAATAAGAATTTCTGATAACGGCAAGGCCATGGGCGATTATTGCCACCTGCAGACTGTGCTCCTGAATATTTTCGGTGTGGGTATTCCTCATGAGCCCCCACCTGTTGATATACTTCATTCTCGACAAAAATGCAAAAAAATGATGGTTTTCTATCACAAACACCTCCTAAGTGCAGGAAAAGAATACATTAACTCACCAACTCCCAGACTCATGAAAAAGGCCCGAAGTGTCTTTTTCATGCGCCGGCATTGCCATGAATGCACAAAAGTCTGAGCCGGCACTTTACATCCAGTATATCTCTTCAAAGCAGCTCTGTGCAAATGAGTCCGTCATGCCTGCCACAAAGTCAATAACCTTCTGTGCATTGCTCTCGGACTTATCATAGCATTTATCCAGAATAAAATTGTAAAACATCCTGTGCACCTTTATATCGCTGTATTGTAGCCTTTCAAAGTCATTCAGGCTTTCCAGCAGGCTGTCAAAAAGGCCTTCCAGAGTATTTTCCGCTATTTTTTCGTAACGGGTGATTTTATCGGCTTTGTATATGAGCCTTATATTTTCGTTGATCAGTCTTTCAAGCGCCTCCCCCTTTGCGGGGCTCAGCTGGATACAGTCCTTGTTATAGCTGTTTTCCACCAGGTCGCACACCAGCGTATTTATTATTTCGCCGTTGGTATGTCCCAGCTCCTCCCTGATATCTCCGGGAATATCATGCATGTCCATCAGTTTTACCCTCACTGCGTCCTCAATATCCCTGCCCACATATGCGATTTTGTCCACAAGCCTCACTATGCAGGCCTCCAGTGTAAATGGAAACGCTCCGTGGTCTTTGACTTGGTGGAGGGTCGCAGGTGTTTTTGACAGATCTCTTTTCAGGATATACTCATTGTACTTCTCTCCGCAGTGGGACACAATGCCGTCCTTTACCTCAAAAGTAAGATTCAGTCCGCAGTTATTCTGTATTTTTTCCTTTGATATCCTGGTGGCCAGCTTTTCCACCACTCTGAGACTGTGCAGTTCATGCTGGAACCCCGAACTGTGATCCAGCTTTTTCATGCATTTGTCAAGGACCCGCTCCCCGCTGTGTCCAAAAGGCGCATGGCCCAGATCATGCCCAAGGGCAATGGCATAGGTCAGATCCTGGTTCATGTTCAAGGTCCTGGCAATGGTGACCGCTATGGAGCCCACATTTAGTACATGCTCCATTCGCGTACAGATATGGTCATTTTTCGCATTAAAAAAAACCTGAGTTTTATGCCTCAGTCTTCTGAATTCCATTGAATATAAAATTCTGTTCCCGTCCCTCTCAAAGTCCGTTCTGATAGGGCATTTCTCCTCAGGAATAAGTCTTCCATAGGAATTTATATTTTTAGCGGCAAAAGGACTCAGGGAATTCTCCTGCTGCTCTCTCAGCTTTCTCCACTCCATATATACCACCTCCGGCATGGCAAGTTGAAACGCTAGTTATAGTGTACCATAGCATGCCGGAAAGTGTAAACGCAGAATTCAGAATCCAGAAATCAGAATAAAAACTTTTTTCCGTTTTTCATTCAGACAACTGTCTCCTGAATTCTTACTCCTGTTTTAATACTGCGCTTTTCTCACCTTGCCGCTGCAGAGCAAACATACTCCCGCCGCAATCAAGGCGATTGGTATAAATACTTCCGGTCTGATAATGGACGTCACTTCCACGAAAATCATGAATGCCAGGAAAAAAGCTCCTATTCCGCCTATAATGAGGCTTGAAATGAGTAACCCTTTCTCCCGCTTTGAAAATAAGTACATCTGGAACAGGCCCACCGCCACAGATATTATATATACCGGCCAGGTGTATTTTGCAAAATGCCAATTTGTCGAAACTTCAAACATAAAAAGAAGCCCTATTGTTGTTATTATTCCTCCTGGTACCAATAAACCGGGCTTTGAACCCGTAAGAAAGTACGAAAGTTCAAAAGAAAGCCCCACCAGCAGAACAATAAAAACCCAGAAATCCGTGCCGTTAAAATCCAACAGCTTGATCCCGAATATAGACTTTAAAATTAATAATACGGCTCCTACCATTATTAAAAGTATACCCACATACCTGCTGCTTTTCATACTGAATCCTCCTTGAGCCAATTCGCTCACCAAATATCTTTTACATATTATACAGAATTCCGTGTGCATTTGTCTGAAAGTTCCTTCGCATTAAATCGGAATTTTGGTAAATAATACATTTTGACGGATATTAAAAACACGGGTCGGGAGTGATTTTTTGTACAGGATAAAAACAAAAGGGAAAATAGCAATCTGTATGCTGACTATTATAATAGATTTATACTGTCTTTTTATATTTGCAAATACCCGTCATTCATTCTTTTATCCCCAATGGCCCAGAACAGATATTTCTCAAATATTATATAAAACCTCTCTGAGCGACCCGGACTATTCCCTGCTTTACGCTCAGACCGGACTGGGCAGACAGGCTGTCGATATGCTTTCAGCCCTGGACAACTGGCCTGAAAATATTCTTGTATTCCAGGATAACTACTATAGGAAAAGCAAGACATTTACAGAAAGAATAAATTTCTTTTCAAGCCAGGAAAGTGTTCTGGCAAACAGACCGAACACCTCTCCACTGCAGCTCGCTCCCCTGCAAAACGGCGATATCCTTGTCACCAAGTCGGCGCAGACATTATATTGGAGGCACGGGCACTGCGGGATCGTCATAGATTCCAAAAAGGGGATCACACTTGAGTCACTGCAGCCAGGTACTCTGAGTATGGTCCAGGATGTTTCCAAATGGCTTTCCTATCCCACTTTTAAAATCCTGAGATTAAAAAACACCGACAGTACAAAACCGGCTGAAATAGCCCGGTATGCAAACGATAATTTAATTGGAATTAAATACGGTATTTTTGCCCCTAAAATATGGGACGGCGCAATACCCGGAAGCGAAAACTGCTCCCAATTGCTCTGGCAAGCCTTCTACCATTTCGGCTATGACATAGACAGCAATAAAGGTATTTTTGTCACTCCGGAGGATATCGCCGGAAGTGATCTGCTGGAAGTAGTTCAGATTTACGGCTTCGATCCGGACAATCCATGGTAGCCCGGACCGCATGCCTTACATGCCATGTGCTATATGATAAATGCGCTGACAGAGAAAATTATCACCGCCAGCAGCATGGCCGCATAGTCCATGCCTGAAAAGAAGTATTTCTTATAGCCGCTGTTCTTTTTCCTCAGATTGAATCCTCTCAGTTCGGCGGAAATAGCGCTTCCGTCTATTCTTTTAACAGAGGAGATCAACAGGGGTACACACAGGGGAAGTACGAGCTTCAGCTTTTTTATGGGATTTTTTGTGTCAAACTGGACTCCTCTGGCAGTCTGAGCTTCAATGATGCCTCTCATTTCATTTTCAAATATGGGAATGAACCTCAACGCAGTTGTAAAAGCAAAAGTATATTTATAAGGTATATGAAGCTTTTGCACAAATATATTGGTCAGGTCGCTCATTTTGGTAACGGTCAGCATCAGCACCAGGGGCATTGTGGCACCTGCAAGCCTTAAAACCAGCAGTACCGAAAAATTCAGGCCCGTATCGGTTATATACAGATTCAGAGGGAGCTCCAAAATAATGTTTCCGGTCCGTATGAAAAATACCTGAAGCAAAAACAGTACAATACCTATCTTCAGCAGGGTGAACAGCAGGGAAAACGCCCTGTCCGCTATATTTGCCATAGCTGCAATTATGATATTAAAAACAATAATACCCACCGCCACTAATATATAACCGCTTGTAAAGCTGCTCAGACACAGCAGCAACGCCAGCAGCATTTTGGTCAAAGGGTTTAGCCTGTGAATAAGGGTTTCCCCTTGGGAATATTCCAGCATTCCTCTCATAAGAAGTAACATCAGCCTTTCTGTCCGAAATATTTGATGACATCATTGGTTCACACACCGCGAGCCGCAACCTGGGCTGCGGATGATATCTGCTCTATCCTGTCCGTCATTTCATCCAGGGTGAGTATATCTTCAAAGCCTTCTCCGAGTTTTATGGCCAGCTCTGCTATCTGGGGCGGCGCAAGAGAAGTCCTTCTGAGTACGCCGGCGTCGGACATGACACTTTTGCAGCCGCCGTCCGCCAGCACCCCTCCCTCGCCCATAACTATCACCCTGCGTGCAAAGTCAGTCACAAGCTCCATGTCATGACATACCATTATTACCGTTGTGCCTTTTTCATTCAGTTCCTTTATAATATCCATGATCTGCATGCATTCCTTATAGTCCAGTCCTGTGGTGGGCTCATCCAGCACCAGTATCCGGGGAGACAGCGCGAGAATCGAAGCCAGAGCTACCTTCTGCCGTTCTCCGCGGCTCATGGAAAAAGGATCTTTACTGCTGTCAAAGCCAAAGCTTTCAATGGCCTGCCTGCATCGTCTTTCGATTTCGCTTTTATCCGTCAGGAGACATTTCAGTCCGAATTCAATTTCGTCCTTCACCGTATTCCGGCAGATCTGCCTGTCCGGATTCTGAAATAAAAATCCCACATGTTTTGCAAGCTCACTGGTTTTTGTGACTCTGGTATTCAGCCCGTCAATTGTCACGCTGCCGGAGGTCGGCTTCAAAAGTCCGTTGAACAGCTTCATGAGCGTGGTTTTGCCCGCACCGTTCCTGCCCACTATTGCCGCAAACTCCCCGTCATTTATAGAAAAACTTACATTTTCAAAGATATTCTTTTTATCGTATGCAAAGCAAACCTTGCTGAAATTTATCACAGGATAACACTCCTAACCATAGTCTCCGCTTCCTCGATATTCACGGGTATCCTCCCGTTGTACAGCTTTCTCGCGTATAAATCATTTGCCAGAGACGCCACTCTTGGGCAATTGACACCGATCTGCAGGAGCTTTGAAGTGTCCTTGAGTACTTCCCTGGGAGAGCCGTCCAGATAAACGCCGCCTTCGTTTATTATAAGCAGGCGTTTTGCAAACTCGCTTAAAAGCATTATTTTCTGCTCTACCACAACAATGGTCATGCCCATTTTTTCATTCAGCATACGCAGCATGCCAAATATCTGCAGGCTGCTCAAAGGGTCCAGTTCCGCGGTGGGCTCATCCAGAACCAGTATATCCGGCATAAGCGCCACAACTGCCGCTATTGCCACCTTTTGCTTCTGGCCTCCGCTCAGAGTGCTGATATTTCTATATCTCAGATCCTCAATTCCTATCATTCCGAGTATATCCGCAATCCTTGATTCGATTTCTTCATGAGGCACGCCGAAATTTTCAAGTCCGAACAGCAGCTCATCCTCTACCACCGATGAAACCATCTGCCCGTCAATGTCCTGAAAGACGCTTCCTATGCTCTGGGCCAGTTTCGTAGGAGAGGATTCCACAGTATCCTCTCCGTTTACAATTACCTCTCCGTAAAAATCCCCGTCATAGTGATGTGGAATCACGCCGTTTATGGCATAGGTAAAGGTTGACTTTCCTGCGCCGCTGTTGCCTATTATGCCCACAAATTCACCTTTTTTTATGGTAAGGTTCACCTGGTTCAAAGCATTTTTTTCTCCGTCCTTGTACTTGAACGAAAAGTCCCTGAATTCAATCATAAATTCCCCCATGGCATGCATGCTATATGGCCGCTTCGCGTTTGTCACGCCCCAGCGCCAGTTTTAAAGGTATATACAGCACCTGCACAATTATGGCGTTTATCACTGCGGTACCCAGCACCGTAATTATGAATATGCTTATAGGCATGGTCTTTACATTGGCCCCTGTGTAAAAAGCCAGATAAAGTACTCCCATGAAAACAAAACCGCTTGCCAGAGTGCTTACAAAAGTGCCCACAACAGGCTTTAGCGTAAGCTTGTTTATCTGTAATGGGAGAGAAACCAGGACTGCCATCACTATGGCTCCTATTGGTTCGCTGATAAGATTGATATATGGTGTCCCAGGGAGTATCTGGCATACGGCGCCTGCAATAATGCCGATAATTACCGCTTCAATAAATCTGGGTTTGATGAGAAGTATGGCCAGGCAATACATTGCGATAATAAAATTGGGCTTCATACCGGTGGTGAACATGGATCCCACAAAGAACTTCAGAACCGCTCCTACCGCCAATAAAACGCCCACCAGAATTACATCGGAAATTGAAAGTCCCGCTTTCTTTTCCTTTAAAACCACTCTCTTTTCCATATAAAAAACCTCCACAAAAATAAATTCAGTAGAGGTCGGAAGTTTTATTTTTATTAATGATCCGGGGTTACAACCGGATCACGCCAAAACCAAACAGCTTTGGCAATGTGAAAAACCCAGTTTCCCACAATTACTCATCTCGTCTAATCTAATCTCAACTCTTCTCGTCTCTACTTGTATAAAGAATATAGCATTGGCAGGCTTGTTTTGTCAAGTTCTTTAATTTTCCTGAACGCCTTTAAATACCTTGCTGTAATAATTGGTGTCAAGTATTTTGGTCGAATATGTAAACCTGTTGTTCACCTGCTTTGAAACAGCGCTCGTATATTTTTTATCGACGGTTTCCGCAGTTTCTCCTTTTGAAAGTGTCAGCTTTCTTTCCTTTGAATTATACCTGGCCTTATCCGTAAGCCAGCTCCAGTTGGAAAACACCACCAGAGGCTGTGCATCGGAAAAAATATCCCGGCCCATCAAAAGGCGCGAATCATACTCTATTCCCATGAGATTGGACAGCGTGGGCAGAATATCCATGCTGGAACAGGGCTTATCAATCTTTTCGGAAGTCATTCCCTTTGACCACAGTATAAATATACCTTTATAGAGTTCAAAATTTGTTTCTATGGTATGGCCAGCCAGTTCCCCTATTTCTTCATTTGTAAGACCGTAGGGATAATGGTCTGGGCTTATGGCAATAAGAGTATCCTCTGCGATCCCGGCCTCCTCCAGTTTTGAAATCAGCTTCTCCATGGCCCTGTCAAATTCAATATTGCAGGCAAGGTATGCTTTCACATGGTCCGAATATGGCAGGTCCTTCACATATTCTTTGTTCTTGCTGGACATGGCATTTCCGTCGAAGCTGTACCTGAGATGTCCGCTGACAGTCATGTAGTATGTATGGAAGGGGGTGTTGCCTATATAATCCCCTGCAGTTTTCTCAATCATCTCCACGTCCGATTCAGGCCAGGTCTTTGTCATGTCAAGCCCATTTCCAACAGCTTTGAAATCGTAGCCCATATTGGGATGGGACACCTCCCTGTGATAGTAGGTATAGGTGTGGTCATGATAAGCCCTCGTGCCGTATCCCAGCTTTCTCAGCTGGTTGCCCAGAGCAAAGGGCATATAGTTCCTTCCAGAAACATAAAAGCTCCATACGCCTGACTTTGGCACAAGCGAATTGCAGGCCACATATTCTCCGTCTGATGTGCTGACTCCCCATATGGGAGTATAGAAATTGGTGAATTGAAAGCCCTCCTGTGACATTTTATACAGAGTCGGCGTCACATCCTTGTTTACGGCATATGGCGAAAAGCCCTCGGCGGTAATCATTATCAGATTCTTTCCCTTGTACCTGCCGGTGTACTCGTTCTTGTTGGTGGGTTCCACGCTTTTAAAAAATTTATGCATTGCCTGTATATCAGGATCCGTCTCATTTGCAATCAGCTTGTCAAAGTCAATGTCCATTACATTATACTGTGACTGCGTGCTATCGGCGGCCGCAGGCTGTGTAATTCCTGCCGCGACGGAGACCCGGGCGCTACCTGCCCCGCCGGTGCTGTTTGAAGCCTGGGCGGTATTTGGGCCGGCTGTCACGGTGGAATTCCTGGCATTTCCCTCTGCAGTTTCATCCTCAGAATATCCCCCACCTGCGTCAAAACCCAGAATGAGATGTTTCACATCCAGACGCGCAGTTGTCAGCATTCCGAACCGGTCAACCGACAGATCAGGAATTATGGCTTCGGAATAGAGAAAATGCGTACTCAGCATACCGCTGTTTGCACCGTTGACCAGCAAGGTGGCGGCCACCTGAAAAAGCACCGCTGTACCGGCGACCATGGATTTGAAGCTGGGAGCGGTTTTCTCCGGGGGAAGCATTTTTTTTCCGAATATTATAATGAACAGCAGGGGCAGAATGAGAAAAATTATCGTAACTATACTTTTACCTACGGCAATCAATATTTCGTACCAGAATTGAAGCACCTGCCCGGCGCCGTTGACCGAGAACAGCGCAAAGAAGGTTGAAAATATCCGGTAATACACTGTCTGTACCAGATATAGTATAGTAACAGCCGCTGTGAGTACTATGGAAATAATTCTGTTTACCCGGGGCTTGAATGAGGTGGATAGTATGTACAAAACCAGTCCGGCAGGCACCGAAAAAAGCATCATAAATACCAGTCCGAAGTCAAACAGGCTTTTAAACACCGAAATCTTGAATACGATCTCCATATAGATAATTGCCAGAGGAAAAAATATCATAAACCTGTAGAGATAAAGTATCAGAACAAAGGTATTGGGATTTTCTCCAAACATCCGGCGCGGTAATTTATAGGTTACCAATTCGGCAAACCGGTCCAGTACGCCCGGTTTCTTTGCCGGGGAATCATTGGTTATCTGAGTGGTCTTCACAAACATTACTTCCTGTTCTATAAAATTTATATATCTCCTTCTGTTATAAAGGATTATAATCTTACTTATACAATTATTATAAAAATTAGTACTAAATATTCAATGTTTCCACGATTGATTCTACGATAATATAACAAACTTTACAACATTTATCTTTTTTTGCCTTCAATAAAATATGTTGCTTCCATATCTGCGGTACACAGGGCAAATCCCAGAGGAAACTGTTCAAAGGCATCTCCGATATTCCGTTTGTCCTCTGTTCCCGAAAAACCCATGTGATATCTTATGGCAAAAGCTTCTTCCCTTGTAAGCTTCATAAAACCTGTTATTATGTACACGGACTTTTCTCCGTGTCCGTAAGGGAGCCTGTCGTCATACTCATATGTAGGCACACTCTGCCAGACGCCGTTTTCGCCTTTAACATTCCTGGTCCCCGCTTTATAGCAGTTTATTTTGCATATGTCGTGCAAAAGCGCGGAAATAGCTATGGTTTCCTCGTCATAATCAAGGCCGTATATATTCTTTACCCTTTCTCTTGAAAGATAATCTTTAAGGCAATCGTACACATTGAGGCTGTGTTCAGTCAGTCCGCCCTCATAGGCGCCATGAAACCTGGTGCTGGCCGGGGCGGTAAAAAAATCACTGGATTTTGACAGCATGTATTCAAGCAGCTTATCCGCGCCTTCCCGCTTTATGCATGTATTGTATATTTCCAGATAGCGTTCCTTAAAATCCATTGTTTAAATTCCTTTCGGATATAATAATTTTATAAAATTTAATATTTTTATAATATGAGAGATAAATATCATCTGACATGTTTTCGACAATTTAATCCAAATTCCTTCTTAAATAAACAGAAAAATAGCATTAAAGTTTCACTGCCGCATATTAGCGGCCTGGCATGCCGGACTTGTGAATAAACGAAAGCTTTGAGGAGATGACTTGTTAATTTAAAGAAATTTGATTTGAAAGGAAATAGTAAAGGACAACCTGAAAACAGGCGTCCTTCACTGTGTTTTTATAAAATTTTGCAATACTTTTTATACCTATAACACTTTTTATTAAATGCTGCCCGGTGCAGAATTGACGGCGTTCACGCGCTTTTTTCAGTCAGATTCACAGGATCGGCCCGGAGGGTTTCATTTTCTCTCTGCTTCTCAATCTTATTTATGTAGTCGATGACTATCTGATTGAATTCCTGCGGCTTCTGGAATATGGTAACATGTCCCGCGTCCTTGATAACCGCCAGCTCTCCATTCCTATATTTGGTCTTCAGCAGCAGGGAGTCCTTGAAAAAGCAAAAATCCTTTTCTCCTGCAATGAAGATGGCGGGGACATCAGTATCATTTATAAAATCGAAATGATTTCCCTCCATTACAAGCTTCCACCATTTTTTGAATTCCTCATCGGTCATTTTCAAGGTTTCCCGGATAAAAAACGTTCTGGACTTTTCATGTATTTTACCGGGCATCATAAGATGGCCCATGAACTTCAGATACAGACTTTTGGGAAAGATTTTCAAGAATACCTTGTCGCTGAATTTATTAAAGACATACGATACGAAACTGAATTTCGTCACAGCGCTGGCATAAAGTGACGATATTACCCTGTCGGGGAAAATTTCACAGAAATATTGCTGAACTATTGTGCCCAATGACAATCCTAGAATATGCGCCTTTTCGATTCCCAGCTTATCCATCAGCAGCCTTATGTGGTTTGCCACTATTTCGCCGCTGTATCTGGGAGTTTTAAGACCGCCTGAACCGCCATGCCCAACCATATCAAGATTTAAAACCCTGAAGTGTTTGCTAAGCTCTCCGGTTTGATTCTTCCAGCATTTTGTGGAACCGGCAAGCCCGTGGATAAGGATCAGCCATGGACTGTTTTCAGGTCCTGAAATCTCGTAGTACATTTCGAAGCCGTTTAAAAGTATCTTCATAATTCCACCTCGATTTCATATATTTGTAATTTATATCTATTATTGCAAATTCCAGCTATTTATTCAATAAGTTAATGTATTTTTTACTAATATTTAGCATTTTACTTTAAAAAAGTAAAATTTATTATTTTTTAATATATTTTTTATTGTTTCCCTGTTAATACTTTGCTCAATTAACAAATAAATGGTATAATTTCGAATAGCCATTGTTTGTATAAATAACCATTTTTATCACAAGTTATATTTTTAAGGAGGCAGCACTATGAGTTCCCAGAATACCCGGAATACAATTGCTTTTTTCAGTAAAAATCTGTCGGACTACCATAAAGAGATCAATCTTTTCGTTCTGAAGGTGTGTTTGGCCGGCGGTATCCTCGGCGTTTTGTTCTTCTGTGCCATGAAGGCCCTCGGGATATTGTCCAGGCTGGAATGGAGCAATATTTTAAAATTTGGTATTTTAAGTCTTATAAATATCAGTATTCCAATGTTGTTTTACTTTTTAGTTGTGAGAAGGACCGATAAAAAAATACTTGTAAATATTTTTAAATATCTGTTAATTACTTGTGCCACGGTCAATTATTATGCTCTTGTTTCCTTCATACCCTATTACGAAATGTGGAGCAGCATATTTTTGGTATTCTTTTTAAGTTCCTTTTATCTGGAAATAAACAGCGTCCTGTATGCCATTGTCCTGTCCATAATAGTATGCGCAATTGAAATTTTAACGGGAAATAAATACTTTATGCCTCAGGACGGTACATATACCGAACTTCTGGTACGCAGCCTGGGCTTTGGTTTTGGAGCCGTCTGCTCCATCATCACGGCGGTCCTGTCCAAAAAGCTATTGATGCGCTCCTCCAAAAGTGAATATGAATCCAATCAATCCTATATTAATTTAAAAGAAATAATAGACCAGGCTACCGAGATTTCTAATAATCTGTCCAATGCCGGCCTTTCCATCTCGGCACTGGCAAGCCAGCAGAACAAGGCTTCCGAGGAAATAGCGCAAAAATCCTCAGGAATGCTGGAGGAAGTTGTGGAAACAGCCAGAAGTGTTGAAGAAAGTACCGTATTGATTGACCAACTGGTTCAGAACATCCGTTCCAGTATGGAAAAGATATCTGTTATGGGTGAGTCTTCAAAAGCGCTGCAGAATATTGCCAATGACGGCAAGGATTCCATCGGCAACGCCGTTGCCAAGATAAATTCCATCAAAGAAAGCGTAATAGTATCCTCGGGCAGTTCCAGGGAATTATACGCCAAAGCCAAGGAAATAGATTCCGTAGTGGAATTTATAAGGCAGATTGCCGACCAGACAAATATGCTGGCGCTCAACGCCTCCATCGAAGCCGCACGGGCCGGTGAAAACGGGAAAGGCTTTTCGGTGGTTGCAAACGAGATCAAGCAGCTGGCGGATAAAAGCCATGAGTCTTTGAAAATCATTTCCGTCACCCTGAGCGAAATACTGACCCATAGCCAGAAGGTGGATGAATTGATGGAAGAAAGCGTTGTTAATGTTGAAGAAGGCGTTGAAATAGTCAAGACCTCCGATTCCTTCTACCAGGAAATAATAGAAACTCTCACCAGCACCATAAAAATGCTCTCCGAAATCGGCCAGCTGTCGGAAAGCCAGCTGACAGAATCCCAATCTCTGAACAAGTTCATTCAAAGAGTGAGCAGTACCGCAAGCCTCACCTCCCAGAGCGTGGAAAGCGTGGCCGCCTCCACCGAAGAGAGCTTTGCGGCCAGTGAAGAACTTATGAGTACCGCCAATCACATCAATACCATATCCGTTGAGCTCCTGAACACTGTAAAAAATGTATGATAACCGTGATGAGGTGCTGCCGCCCGCGGTTTTAACGCCCAGGGCGGCCCTCCTCAGATGGCATGACCCTGGGCTGGCTGTCATTTGCAATAAACTGCCTGATTATATCAACATACTTGTCATGATGCCTCATGCTTATTTCGCCATGACTCATATTATCCATTATCTGAAGCCGGCTTTTTCCGATTGCCTCATGCAATTCCCTGGCTGATTTTATCATGATCTTCTGCTCTTTACTTCCCACAAGTATCAGCGTCTTTGCTGCTGTTCCGGCTATATTGATGTCCAGGCTGTACCGCCCATTGCTCAAAGCAATATTGATAAGAGATTGCTTTGACATTTTTATGCTATCTCTGTAATATAATTCAAACATTTCATCCGGAATATAAAGTGCTTTAGATTGAATTTTCGCAAACCATTTTGTCTGTATTAATCCGTAAAGAAGTGTATACGTGGGTGCCGCCATGGCTGCGATACCCTTTATCGGATATACCAGGGCGCTTTCTATCACAGCATATTCTGAAATATCAGGGCGCTTTGAAAGTACTTCAGCGACGATTTGTGCTCCAATGGAAAGGCCGGAAATGGCAAAAATTTTCCCGTTGAATTTCTGATCGATATACTCAATCAGTTTTTGTGCGGAATCCTGAATGCTAACGAATGTCGTGGCGCTGTCATCGCCGTGTCCGTCAATAACAGGGACGACAACATAATAATCCGTCTTGAGCAAGTCAATGACTTTTTGCAGTGACCACCAGGATAATCCACCTCCATGCAAGGCAATAAAAGCCGGCGCAGTTTTGTTTCCGAATTCTTTAAATAACATGACTTGCTTCCTCATCTTTCAAATATATTTTCTTCCAAAAGCTTATCATCTGAAGCAGATCGCTTTCAATTTTGTTCGCGTCCACTTTCTCAGACATATGCACCATGTGCATGTATCCGTACAATGCCCAGTTGATTTCATTGTACACAAGCTCCGGATCAATTTCATCACGAAAATCAGATCTTTCCATAGCCTTTTGAATAAGTTTTTTGCTGTCGCGATATAAATTCCCAAATATATGCCGCAAGCAATTTTTTATCTCCGGCTCCTGCTCATAGAACACCCTTAATGTAAAGGCACCGATATATGGGTATCTTCGTGTCAAATTACATTTTGCACGCAGATTTTTTTCCAGAAATTCGAAGAAATCCTCTGATTCCATAACACCCATATTAAGCAATTCTTTGTGGGTAATCTCCTTTGCATACTCAAATAAACAGATGTATAAATCTCTTTTGTTATGAAAGTAATGGAACAGCAGCGACTTTGAAATCCCGGCTGCCGCCGCAATTTCAGATACGGGTGATTTCTTATATGAATTTTCGGAAAACACTTTGTATCCGGCATTTATAATTTTCTGCCGCTTCTCCTCGGGTAATAACAAAAAACGCTCATTCACAATTGATTATCTCCTTTGACCGCTCCGGTTAATGTAATTGTAATTCCGTTGACCGTTTTTGAGAAGACCCTGTGTCACAGATTTGCTGAGTACATAAAAAATCCTTAGAACCACTGCAATTCCAAGGACTTTTGTTTTATAAAAATTGGAGCATTGAAAAATTATCTTATTCCAAATCTCACACCTGTCTTACGTATTAATTCTAAAATATCTATGTACGTTACATCGAAAGCTTTGCATACATTAGGAATTGGTACTCTTCTAATGCAGTTGGGCTCAAGTTTTTCATGTGTTACAACTATCGTATTAGTTGAAAGTGCCTTTGCTATCAACCAGGAATCTGCTCCCCTAAAGAAATCCTCACGCGCTGTTTGTTTAAAATTCTGCACTGAAACTACCCAAGATGCAATTTCAGTATATTTCTTTTGGGTTTCTGTATCATCAACCCGTAAAAAATATCCGCTGTCCTTAAACTGGCTTATCCAATTTACGAGCTCGTCATTACCGACTGTGAGTTCATCATATACCGGAATTATTGATCCCAGTACTCCGGATTCCATATCTCTCTTTAACCAATCCCAAAACCCAGGAAATACATCAAATGGATAGAGAAAATTTTTCGCCTGTATAAAGATATTTGCATCAAGAAGGTAAGAAATCAAATAAATCCTACCCCCCTCGCATAGTTTTCAAATGTTGATGAATTCAAACCCAGGAGACGTGCCCCTTCCCGCAGAAGCATTCTTTGAGAAAAAACACTATACAATATTGTTTCTGTAAACTTCCTGCTATTTGCAACAGCTAGATTCTTATGAAACGATCCGCCACCCTCTTGATCGTCCTTTTCAACTTGCCAGCGTTTAACCTGCATCTCATAAAATTCATAAAAATCGGATTTTGTAATCAAATCCAGATCCAAAGCCCTGCGTGCTATTACTATTGCACTGACTTTAAAGAACCTGCAGAGGGTCTCGGCATTTTCAATGACATTTTTACCTTTATTCCACTTATCAATTATTAAATTACTGGGAACTAAAACCTCTGCGGCTACTTCGTTACATTTAATTTCACATTGATTGTTAATCTTTATATTATCTTTTCTTAATCCAATGTCAGATACTCCACTTTCTCCGATCCAAATATGAGCAAGTTCATGAATTAATGTAAATATCTGAGCAGCTTTTGCATCAGCACCGTTTATAAATATAATTGGTGCGATAGGATCATATATGGCAAGGCCCCTAAACTCATCTGTTTTTAAGATACGATGAGTGTTGTTCCCGACTTTTCCGGATTTCATTACCAATATTCCTGCAGTTTCAGTTCTTTCGACAAGCAAATTAAAAAAATCCGTCCAGGTGCGTACTTTAACTCTATCCTCAATTGTCAAACGAAGAGTTTCAGTAATACCGGCCGTAATCTCATCAACAGAAGAGTCACAGTTATATTTGGGGATGAATTTTAACCCAGAGTAATCCTGTTCCATCAAATAGTCTCGGTACCAATCCTGCTTACGGATAACATCAGAAATAACATCCTTCAAATCAACACTATAATCGCCTGAAACTTGGTCGTATACAGTCCGCATATCAGGTAACAGAGATACTTCCTGTGGTGGTTTCTCTAAAAAAAGATATCCAAAAGGAATGCGCAACGCTTTAGCAAGCTTTTGGGCCTGATTAAATGTTGGTTTTTCAGTGCCTGCTTCCCAGTTAATCACTTTTTCACTTTTAACAGAAATTTTATAGGCCAGACTATCTACATCAAGATGGGAACGCAATCTGGCCCATCGCAATACAGGTGGACTTATTAATGCATAACTCATCATAAATATCACTTTTCTCCTATCATTATTTTTATAATAGCATGCGAATATTGGGTTTACAAATAGTAATATACCGTCATTTTTAATATCGTCAGATCATACCTTTATCATTATATCACTGATAAAAGGGTTGTTACCTCAATCGTCAGAGGATATGGTTAGATTCCACTGCCGGGGGAGTAGCAGGTCCTCAACTCAAAGTTCTTTAAAATAATTATACCACATGAGGAAAATTATGTAAATTAGTTCCAGAAAACACAGGAGATTTTGCCACCTGAATATTTTATGCTTTTTTAACTATAAGCTCTGTTAGATATATTTGTTGTTAATTGAACAAATATTATCATCAGGAACGGTATTATGCCATCAATAACAGCAATTAAGACAGATATAGCCTCGTTAGCCGAGTATGACCTACATGATTTGGTTAATTATATTGGTGAAATTATGGCAATTAGCACATTGACCCGTAATTTGCCGAGAGATTGCAGAGAATCAAGGTTTGCAAGCGGTTCTGTATGTCCATACTGTAAGACTGAAAGTATAATAAAACATGGCAAGCTTAATGGTCGTCAGCGTTTCAAATGTAAGAGTTGTGGTAGAACTTTTAACGACTTTTCGCTGTCTGCTCTGGCAAATACAAAACTGCCTTTGACTAAATGGCTTGAATATGCAAAGAAAAAATAAACAAAGCAAATATTCTTTATTTTTTAGGTGGCTTACCAGATAGAATGTACGACCGTTTAATTGAGTTCGATTTAGTTAATGAAATAAAAAAACATGATGGAATAGTCATGGGATATAGTGCAGGAGCGATGATTCAATTATCTGAATATCATATTTCACCTGATAATGATTATCCTGTTTTTTCTTATAATACTGGGTTAGGTTTTATTGATAGTTTTGGTATTGAGGTGCATTTTCAAGATACTGAAATACAAAATATATGTATAGAAAAGTTTAGAACAGAAAAGAAAAAACCTGTTTATGCTATTGGTGATTATGGAGCAGTTATTGTAAGTGGAACAGAAATACAGATGATTGGAGATGTAAAATACTATCCTCTCAAATGAAACTTATATCTTTATATACGGTGCAAATCAGATCATGAAAAGCACCTTTTTAATAGCATAAAAACAACAATATTATCTAACATAGCTTAACTATAAAATACTGAAAGGCTGCCGGTTAAATCCAGCAGCCTTTCAGTTTACCAATTTGCCTGTTTACTTTACCCGGTACTTAAATAAGGTCTTCAGAAGCCGGGTAGTGTGGAGTGTATAAATTCAGGTACTCTACTTCTCCAGCAGGTTATACAATACCTGTGCCATTTCCGCTCTGGTGGTCTTGCAAAGCGGAGTGAGCTCTCCTTTGCTGCCGCTGACCGTTCCTGTTTTAACCAGGAAAGCCATGGCTTCCTTCGCCCATGAGTCTATCTGTGCCGCATCCGTGAAATCGGATAGTGTCTTGCCCGAGTTGCCCCGTGGAAGCTGTCCGATGACTTCAAGGGTGTTATACAGCAGGGTGAACATCTCCTGACGGGTGATCTCCTTGTCCGGCTCATACATGTTGTTACCCACTCCTGCGGATATTCCAATGCGTTTTGCCGCTGCGAGATAGCCGGTATAGTAGGAATTGCCTGCGTCTGAGAAATTGCCGGTCGGGTTCGTATCCGGTGCGATACCGTAAGCACGCATCATCAGCACGATGAATTCGCCGCGGGTCAGCTTCGCTTCCGGACTGTAATTGCCATTGCCCGTACCCGATGTAATTTCCCTTGCCGCAATAAAGCTCACGGCTTTTTTATACCATGCGCCGGACGCTACGTCTTTGAAGCTCGCCTTGTTATACGTCACCGCATAGTCGCTGAAATGGGTGGTGGTGAAAGTGGCCATTCCCATCGCCGGGCCGTAATGCCCGTTGGGGATGACGACGGCGTTACCATCTCCGTCAATGTACCATACAACAATGCTTTCGGGGTTTTGAAGCTCCGCAGCAGTGGGAGTGTAAGGTATACTCACTGTCACAGGTGCGTTGGAATTACTCCAGTCGATCTGCTTGCCGTCGATGGATATTGTGAGCCGCACCAGCGGCCTGTCGCCTATGGCGGCTTTCACATCCTCCGGCAGAGCGCTTTTATCTCCCCGGCCGATAGAGATTTCTGCCTTGCTTCTGCTGATTTCCAGGCTTTCGTCAGGAAGCTTTACGCCCGTCAACATATTTGAGGAGACGGTCACGCTGCCAGTATCGGTATTGAGGGTCAGCGAGCCCTGCCCGTTGGACGATGACAGCTCCGGAACCGGTATGCCCACGGAATAGGTGTAGACGCCGGGGATGGCCGGGGCCGTGATAACAGTCCCACTTGAAGTGAGTTTCTGGGAGGTCGCATCTATTGTAGCACTTCCGGTATCTTTATTGACCGTGACCGGAAGAGTTATTTTAGTACCGTCTCCTGTCTGAACGTCTGCGTTATAGTCCTGTGCCGGAGGAGTCACTGTAGATCCGCCTGTTCCTGCCGGAGTACTTCCGGGAGTGTAGAAGTTAATGGTGAAATCCTTTGTGTAGCTTGTACCGGCTGTCATGCCGGTCATAGTTCTGCCGTCCGCGATTGTCGCTGTGACAACGACGTTGCCAATGCCGGATACAGACAGTTTGTTGCCGTTTGTGATGGCCGCATTTGGAGCGGTCGTGCCGTCAGCCTTTATTGACCAGGTGATGGTCTGGTTTGTGGCATCTGACGGCTTGACATTTCCGGTGAGTACCACCGATCCCGTACTTACCGACGCAGGTATGCCGGTAATGTCGGTGACCGGGACAAAGGCTGAAGGATCTATTACCTGAATATCGAAATCCTGCGAGTAATTTGTGTTGGGTGAAGTCCCATTTGTGACAGTCGCAGTAAGCACACACTTCGCACCCACGGCATCCGGATCGGCGTTGATGGATTTGATGGTCGTGGGGTAATTCGTACCCATGAAGGAATAGCTGCCGCTGCCGGTAGCAAGGCTCACACCGGGGTCTGCGGATTTCAGGGACCATGTGATGGTTTTATTTGTTGCGTTTGACGGCGCAACGGCTGCATTCAGGGTGTACAACGTACCGTACGACCATGTTTCTGAAAGTTTCAGGCCCGAGCCGGCGATTATCATATTGGGTACGCCTGTAATGGAGGTTATTGGGACAAAAGGCGCGGTGACATTGACGGTATATGTGGCTTTGGTTCCATCGTCCGAAGTAACCTCCATTGTCCACTGCGCACCGTTATTGAGTTTCACAGGAGTAGCGAAAGTCGCATACGGACTATTCAGCACCACAGCAAATGCGTTCGCCGCTATATCGTTCAGGTTGGTACCGTAAGGAACGGCAACATTATAAGTAAGCAGGTCAGTTGTGTCCAACGTTGCGGTATAAACTGTATTCGACACTTTCAAAGAGATGCTCCTGACACCTGTATCGTTCGATGCAGTACGTACTGTTACCGGAGCCACGTTGGAGGTACAGTCCGGAGCGCCGCTGTCGGAGTGGATTACAACATAGTAGTAATATTTCCCCACAGCCAGATCAGCCGGAATACTAAATGTGGAAGAAATTGCACCCTCAATCTTCTTTCCGCCTGTATTTGAATTCGTCGTGTTGGAATACCACTGATAAGAGAGTGTGCCGGAACCGTTCCTGTTTTCAGCCACGACTGAAAGTGAATGACCGGCGGCGTTGCCAAATGCCAGATTCATAGCGGCAGCGGGCTGTACATCAATAACGATTTGCGGAGGCAGGGCCAGGGTGGTGTAATACCAGCCGTCTGTGCCGGACACTCCGCCGGTTCCTCCCGTTATGGTGTTGTATCCGCCCCAGTAGTAGTCGTACGGTGATTCGGTCCTGTTGTTGCTGACATTCAGGCTGTACGGATCGGTGTTGAGCCTGGTGGCCTCGTCATTGGTTAATGTCTGTGTTTTAAAGAACAGATCGCTCAGATAATGGCCTTCCGGCGTGGCGTCGGCTGCGCCGTGCGGATCTCCGGATGACTTATAACTGCCGCTGTTGAACTTGACATAGTTGTCTGCATTGGCGCCCAAAGCCTTATAAATGGATTTTGCAATCTCAAGGCTCATATTGTCTGTCACAGCGCCGTCGTTGTAGTCGTTCATGTTGGTATCAATGATAATCGCGCGGTCCGGTGCGAGAGTGGCTACCAGCGAAGTCTGGTCAAAGGGCAGCTTGGTAATGCTGCTGTACCCATAGGAACCGTCCTCGTGAACATACTGATGACCAACGGGCAGAAAGTGGCCGAACAGCTCGGTCTCCCGGACCCTGTTGTGGCGGTAGCTGTTGCCCGGACCTTCGGTACCGTGTGCGACTATGCTATCAGCACCAGGGTTGTAATATGGAGTACCGGTGAAATCATATTCCTGGCCCTGGGCGTTGTAACGCCAGTTGGCCGGTCCTGTGGCACCTGCTCCTCCTGCGACGACCGCTTTTACCCTATCGTCGAAAACAGCTGCTACAAAGGCAAGCTTGCCGTTGATGGAGAAACCCTTTGTAACAGCTCGTGCAGGATCGATTCTGGCATCCAGGTACGTATTTTGTGCGACTGCGGCCTGAAGGATGTCCAGATAGGCGGAAACAGCCGTAGCGTTGGCGATTTCTATGCTGCAGTCCGCGGAAGTGCTGTTGCGGACATAAGGAAAGAGAGTGTAGAATATGCCTGTACGGTTGGGGTTGCCCCATGCTCCTGCATCAGTGCGGTTATCCCCTCCCCAGTTGGGGAATGTGATATCGGCTATGCCGCTGGCTGTGTATCCGCCGCTGAAGGAAACCGGCGCCTTCTGGCCGTCAGGCAGGCCTGTGGTCGGTAGTGTAATGTTGATGGTTATGTTCTGTGGAACACCTCCGGTAAAGTTGACGTTTGTGGGTATCACCTGGGCGGTGACAGTGGGATTACCGGTTCCGTCATAGATATTGGAAACCAATTTGATATTGTAATCCACTCCAAGCTTTGGTTTGTAGCCGTATTCATAAAACTGCGCCAGATCAAGGATCTCCTTTTTACGCTGATCCCACTCGGCGGAGTTGGTTACCTTGCCTACAGTACCTTTTGCAGGGTCGAAAAACTGCCATACGTCGGGCAATGTATTCAAGGAAGGAAGGTCATGAGGGTCCGGATACCTGGTATCGGCCCATCTCAGCCCGGCAAATGCCTGGCAGACCTCCAGGACTGCGGCCTCCTTCTCTTGGCGGGTGGCAGTATCACTGTCTTTTATTGCGCTATACGCGGCTTTTGCTGCAACCATGCGGGCCTTGGAAGCCGGAGTCCAAACATTGCTGCCGTCTCCATTGTCATTTAAGCCGGTGCCATTGCCGGAACCGCCGGGATTTTTCTTGGAATTCCAATAGCGGATGTCCTCATCTGCACGCCAGCCGCTGTAGGCAAACGGAGTCGTACCATCCCAGCCGGCCAGAGTGACTTCGCCCCAGTCACGATTCCTGACGCGCTCGGAATTCGGCAGATTGGAACCGCCCTCATATCCTGCGTTTACCTGGGTTTTGCTCCAGTATGTAAAAGAATTGCCCTGGTCGAATATACCAATATCAAGGCCGATCCTGGTACCATTATTCAGCTCACGGTTCCATGCATCGCCCCACCCTTCGATATCCAATGCGAACTCATAAGTGTAGTTGACTTCCCCGGCTGCATACCCGGATGATTTGTATGCCAGCAACCGTGATGAGTAATCCTGATAATTCGGATTGAAAAATGAACCCAGGGAAGGAATGCCGCTGGATGGGTTGCCGGTATAGGAAGTCACCGGGGCGTTGGGGTTTGCGGGCAGAAAAAAGACTCCCTGCGTGTCGGTCTCAATGCCCCATTGGTCGTTGAAGACGTCCATGTTGACGATCAACCCGTCCGTCATCGCCGAGGGATTGAAAGCGGCGGTGCTCCAATTCGGAGTGCCTGTGGCGTTTTCTGTGGAGTCGCCGGTTACCTCTACCAGTACATAGAGCACCGGCCCGTCCCACAAGTACCTTACAGTACCCTGGGTAGCAGCGCCGGGTGCTGCTGCCGTCATGGTGCTGTTGAACTTATTTGTAATCGGATAGGAAATAGCGGCATCCCAGACGGTATCCCTGACACCGTCAACAGTAACTGCCGCTCCTGTAGTAATGGCCGCCCCGGTAGTAAATACAGCTTCTGCCTGAGCCCTGGGGGCAGTAATTTTGGTACTGCGGTTGTTGGACGAATCCCTTTCAAGAACCTTGGTATTGCTTACATAGTTTTTGTCACCCGGCTGGTTATACGGATACTGATCATTCGGCGCTGCCATTGCAGTTGGCGGAATGACACCGATCACCAGCAACAGGGTTAATAAAATTGCCAGAACTTTGGATAATCTTTTCATTTTAATCTCCTTTCGTCTGCATTTATTGCTCTACTTGCCTCTCTACTCTCACTTCCTGATTTCAGGATTATGTGAAGCTATATCATGTTATAGTCCGCCTCCTTTATAATAATTTCATGAAACCTGCCTGCCGTGTCCTCTTTATATGAATACAGTTCCTGCATAACTGCCTGTCTTAAAACGACCTATCTCACCATGCTCTGCCTTCCAACCGAAAGCCGTCAAAAGATGATAAAATCCTGTCTGTTCCTGAAATTGACAATAATAATATAAGGCTATCAATATTTGCATAACATTTCATGGCGCTGCAATAAAAGCATTGTCATTCTTCATGTGTACCGCAGACAGCTTTTTTTAAACAAATTTTTACTTTTACGATTCGGCCGGTTCTTTGTTCGGGTATTGACCAAATGGATCAATGTACCATTTTCGCCCTGGATGAGATCAGAAAGGGTTACCCCAATATCTGCTTTAAAAACTACACTGCCGATGGTGCCGGAGTGTTTTGTAATTGGGTGTACTTACAGGCTCTTACAGCATTTTTCCATGATCCCTCTTATATCTCCGGATCCCTCCCCCTGCCAATTATTATGATATTGTCAATTTCTATACTGCTTCTCCGATTCATACAATTATCAATATAAAAATTAAAGGAATATCAAAATCATTGGTTGAGATAAGTTAAGCATAATTGCCAATAAATCAAAGTATGATTGCTAATAAATTAAGCACAATTACCAACAAGGATATGATATACTTGCTTACCAGTATAAGTCAATATAATAATATAAATACGACAATATATATATGTTTTTTAAAATAATCATACTATATTGAACTACATTGGTGAAATTTGCTGTGATCCACGGGAAATTTCAGAGAATGCTGACGCGGCCACCGGTATGATGAACGCTGAATTCTGGATGGACATGGGTTTTATAAATGGAAGGCTAAATTATTTAATTTGGGACGCATAAAAAATCCTCAGAACCACTACGATTCCAAGGATATTTGTTTTACTTTTTCCATTACGTCATAGCACAAATAGTCGCCGCTTTCAGTCAGGACAGCATGGGATTCTATTTCCCGATAGCCTCGCCGCAAATAAATATTTTTCGCAGGCAGAGAAGCGTCTAAACGGATTCTCGTGGATATTTGGAAAACTTCTTTTTCTGAATACTCCAGTAATGTCTTCCCGTACCCTTTTCCTTGCTGCTCAGGCAGTACGAACAGGCGGCAAATTTCATTATTCTTTATTGTGACCGTCCCCACCGGTGTTTCCTCCACTGTGAGGAGAAAAATATTGCCCGAGAGAATATCGCATTTGATATTTTCCGTACTATGGTGTGCAAGGAAGAAATCAACCGCTCCTTTTGGATAATAACGGGGATAAATTCCTTTTATCGTCTCATGGGTTATCTTTATAACAATTGCTAAATCCGTATCTGCTGCCTGCCTTATATCCATTCAACCACCCACTCGCAAGTTCTATTTATCAGTTTTATGTATAATAAACCGTATGGGATTCCATTCCGTTGACCTTTTTTATCAGAATACCATATTATTTAGCCAATTACCACCAGCTTAGCCATTGGTTTTTAATACAAACAAAAAAAGACATACCCTCTTTTTGACGGAAGCTATGTCTTTTTGATGTGAGCAATGGGGGTTGAACCCGCAGAATTCTCATTTTTTGCTTGTTTTTCTGTCGAAATCTCGAAGTTTTTCTTAATTTTACCCCCAATTGAGCATAATTCCTCTGCGCTATTGATTCCTAATTTATACTTGCTTCTTTCTAAATATCAATACCGATATCGCCAAAAAAAGCAATGAAAACAGGCAGGATATCAAGATAGTGCAATAGAGCGAAGGTACCTCTATGGCGTTTGTTATGAGTCCCAAATTGTCAGTCGCCAACGAAATTGGATTATACCTATGTGCTGCCGGCATGATATTCACAAGCATACAGGCAACCACTACCGCGCCTGTGATGAGTAAGCATCCATAATTGCTTTTCGTTAGGGTTGCTGCGAGCAATAATATGGCCAGCAAAAACAAGCCAAACAGCCATAGGCAAAACGTGGAAAATAGCAGATTTGCTGTTTCTCCCGCCGGGAAAAGATACACCGTGTAACCATAAGTCAGTCCGAAGCATAGCGCAATACTGATCGTCCAAACCAGAACCATACAAGTGTATTTTGAAAGGATGACCGCAGTCCGGGATAATCCTTTTGTAAGCATATTGATAAGCGTCCCCTTAGACAGCTCCGATGACAAAACGGGACTGAATAAGATCACCATCACGATCAGCCCCATTTGCGTTGCGTTTTTGAAAAACTGCGTCCAAGCGTCGTAGGCGGTCGCCTCTGGCAATGTCATGATGATGTCATCCGTCATAAGGCTTCCAAGTATTTCAGGCAGCAGTTTTGCCATAAGGGGATTTGTGATTCCGAAAACCGCAAAGACCATCAGCATAATGAGCAGCTTATAAGTTTTTGTGTATTCAAGAACCTCTTTTTTTAGAAATGCCAAGTAGTTCCTCATTGGACCACCTCCATAAACAGACTTTCCAGAGTTGGTTCCATAACCGCGAACTTCAATGGAACAATCCGCTTTTGCGATAACACGCCCAGCAGAAAATGTCCGCCCATATCGTGATCGGTAAGAAGCACCGTCACAGTGTTTCCATTGCGCGACATACTTATTGACGGCTGTTTCAGCTCTTCCGTGTTCTCGAATAAGGACGCTTCCATATCACTCGAAAACTCAAGAACAAACCCATTATGCCTGTGGCTCTCCTTTATTTCAGAAAGCGTACCGTGCAGCGCTAGCTTGCCGCTATGCAATACCGCGATGTGGTCGCATACTCTCTCTACGTCCGACAAGATATGGGTAGAAAACACGACGGTCGTCTTTCCTTTCACTGCAAGTAGGATGTCGAGTATTTCCTTCCTGCCGATTGGGTCAAGTGCCGATGTCGGTTCATCGCATATGAGAAGTTTGGGCTCATTCAGCAAGGCCTGTGCGATACCAAGGCGCTGCTTCATCCCTCGTGAAAACCCGCCGATTTTCTTTTTTTCGTCTTTTAGCCCCACAAGCGAGAGCAATTCCTCGCTCCTCAATTTGATCTTCTCTTTCGTAAGTCCGGTTATTTCACCACATAGCTTCAAATATTCCATTGGACTCATATATCCATAGAACTCCGGAACATCGGGAAGGAAGCCTATGTTCCGGTTGGTTTTTGTTTCGCCATACGCGACCTTTTCCCCGCATACAGTTACACTTCCGCTATCCGTCTTTAATAATCCGAGAACAATTTTCATCGTTGTTGTTTTACCCGCGCCATTCTGTCCGACAAAACCGAATATGGAATGCTCCGGAACATCCATGTCCAATCCATTGAGCGCCTCATAGCGACCAAAACGCTTGAAAAGCTGATGAACCTCTAAAATGCCCATTATTCTTCACCCCTGCCAAAGGCGAAGTATACGACCGGCCCGATAATCTGCACGAGCATGACGATAAAAGCCCACATCACTTTATTCCCGAAACGGTAATGGGGATGCCGAAGCACATGAACAAGGGCGGTAATACCAAGCGCAAGCTGTGCGATAACCAACGGAATGAGAAACGGCAAATATTCTTTCAACATAGCTAAATCCATGGTGGAATCCTCCTAACAGTTATTTTGTAGTTTTTCCGCTATCCTCTGAAAACGGCGCTCATCAGCCAATCTGGCAAACGCGGGGTTATTTATTACTCCGTCGGCCATGCTCTGGCGGACGATTTTTTCATCCCGGGGCAGGGCGGTTCCTAAATCAAGCTCGTCAAACCACTTATCTATCAGATTGAAGTAACCGTCTCCTTTTAATTGCAACGGATAAATATCTCCTGTGACAAGCTCCGCGTATTCTTCAAGGGTTTCCAGGGCTCTGTCTGTATTTCCGAGCATCGTGTATCCCTGCGCCGCGAAGATGTAGAGCTTCACGAGTATCGACGGGTGAAGATTTTTTAAGTCAAAAGCCTCGGCGACGGCAAGCGCCCGCCTGTATGTTTCATCGAACTGTTCCGGCGCGTCTGTACAAAGCATGAGATAATCGGGGAAGGCTCCAAAAAGAGAAACCATATGCTGGTAGATACCGACTTGCAATGCCGATTTGGCTTCTCTTGGTTTGCCAACCATTTGATAGGCTGGCGCAAGTAGCGTCTCTGTAGAAATTATCTTCCGGCTTGTTCCCTCCAGCAGTGCTATCACCTCATTTGGATTCCCCAGCGTCAAGGCGCAAAATGCCTCCATATTCAATGCCAGTTGCTTAAGCTCCGCATCTTCACTTTCTTTTTTTACTCGGATAAACAGTTCTTTGGCTTCCGCAATCACAGAGAAGGTTTTTTCCATGTCACCTGATTCCGTGCTGTTGTTTACGAGCAGTGCACCGATTTGGAATAGCAAGGGAAAGCAGGAGAAATACTTTTTAGCAATCACACGACAACGATCCAATACTTCTTCGAATGGTTTGGAAGCAAAATCGGCGGATAGTGTCAGATACAATTTACGGATATCCTCTTTTCCCATTTGCGGCTCATAGCCCATGAGTTCATCAATACTAATATTGAAAAAGGCCGCAAGCTGCGGAAGAAAAGTAATGTCAGGATAACTCTGGCCTGTTTCCCATTTGGAAACGGAAGCCTTGGATACTCCAATGTAACTTGCAAGGTCGTCTTGTGTCAGCCCTTTTTCTCTGCGCATATTTACGATCGTCCGTGCAATATAGATTTCTTTCATGTTTATCACCTCCACTACTATTATATG
>JAEWSZ010000007.1 GCA_023397905.1 Bacillota bacterium
ATCAAATATGATGAAAATGTGGCCGTTATATGGGATCTGAGGTTTCCCAGGATCATTATCGCCATGCTGGCAGGGGCTTCCATGGCGGTGTCCGGGACTCTCTTCCAGGCTGTGATGAAGAACCCCCTGGCCGATCCGGGCATTATCGGTGTTTCCTCCGGGGCGGGCTTCACGGCAATGCTGGTCATACTGCTCTTTCCTGGCATGTATTTCTTAAGCCCCATATTTGCCTTTCTGGGAGGTATTGCCGCATTTGTACTGATTTATGCCCTTTCCTGGTCGGCAAATCTCAATCCTCTTCGCCTTATTTTGGTGGGTATCGCGGTCAACGCGGTCTTTACCGGCCTTATTGAGGCCATGCGCTATATGACGGGAGGAGTGCAGTCCGGTGTGGCCTCAATCGTAAATGCAAACATCACCATGAAGACATGGGCTGATGTGCGGATGCTGGCAGTGTATACCATTATCGGCCTTCTTGCTGCCTGCTTTTCAACGGTTCACTGCAATATGCTGCTTCTGGAGGACAAGACAGTGCGGAACCTGGGCGTAAACGTCACAAGGATGCGCGCCGCGGTGTCCGTTATTGCTGTGCTTCTGGCCAGCATTACAACGGCGGTGGCCGGTATAATAGGCTTTGTGGGACTTATCGGACCGCATCTCGCAAGGCTGTTTGTAGGTTCGGACCACAAGGCGCTGATCCCTTTCTCCCTGCTTATGGGGAGCTTTATAGTATTGCTTGCCGACACGGCGGGCCGCATGCTGCTGTATCCGCTGGAAATCCCGGCGTCCATTGTCATGGCGGTGGCCGGCGGGCCATTTTTTATATTCTTACTCATAAGGAGCGGACGTCACCATGGAAATTAAGAACATATCCTTTTCATACGGCAAAAAAGAAGTGCTCCGCTCCGTTTCGGCGCGGATCGCAAAAGGCCGGGTCACGAGCATACTGGGACCGAACGGCTGCGGTAAGACAACTCTTTTCAACCTGATGTCCAAAAACCTGAATCCCTCGGCCGGGGATATCTATATAGACGGGGAGAACATCCGGTCCATACCCATCAGGGAATTTGCAAAAAGAGTGGCCATTGTACACCAGTACAATACCGCGCCACAGGATGTAACTGTAAAAACGCTGGTGGCCTACGGGCGAACGCCATATACCTCTTTTTACAGGCAGCACAGCCGGGAAGACATGGAGATAATAGAATGGGCCATGGAAATGACCGATATAAGCCGGTACGGTGATAATCCCATCTCGGCGTTGTCCGGAGGGGAACGCCAAAGAGTGTGGATCGCCATGGCCCTGGCCCAGAAAACAAATATCCTGCTTTTGGACGAACCTACGACCTATCTGGATATCCGCTATCAGCTTCAGGTGCTGGGGCTCATACGAAAACTCAATCTGGAGCTGGGCATTACCACTGTACTGGTACTGCACGACATCAACCAGGCGATCCGTTACAGTGATGAGATCATTGGAATGGAGGGCGGAAGGATAGTTGCTGCGGGGAACACTGAGAAAGTCATTGACAGTGACATGCTGGAGGAAATATTCCATGTGAGGCTGGATGTATTGGAGGTGGAGCGGCAAAAAATTGTAATGGCACCGGCAAATGGGGATTACGGCTGATTACAGCGGGTTTTTCATATGTTTCCGGATGGCCTCAAAGCTTTTTTCACTCAGGTCGTGTTCGATCTTACAGGCATCGGTACGGGCAATTTCCGGGTCTACGCCCAATCCTATCAGGAATTCTGTCAGCAGTTTATGGCGCTCATATATACGCGAGGCGATTTCCATACCGGATTCCGTCAGCGTTATGAGACTTTCCGAGTCCATGGTAATATATCCGTTTTCCTTCAGCCGTTTGGTGGCATATGACACGCTGGGCTTTTTGACTCCCAGCTCCGCAGCTATGTTGATGGAACGGATATAGCCATGCTTTTCCTGAAGCATTAGCATCATTTCAAGATAATCTTCGGTGGATTTTCTTATTTCCATAATATGTAACTCCTTCCGCTGATTTGATATACACATTAGCACAATCCGGGCAAAAACGCAATTTTTATTTTCAAAAAAGGGTGTTGCATAAATAAAGTAAGTTCAATCACCCTTTTTGTCACCAGGCTGAAGCGGAGTTTTGGCCCGTCAAGGTTTGTCCGTTCATCACATTCTGTCATGAGATTTATTATTTTTGAATAAAATCTAATAGAGTACGCTGCGCCAAAGAGGTGGAGTATTGTGCTGAATCGGAACCGGCTGGAGGAAATGAGCGGAGCTGTTATAGATGCCATGGACACATCTGATCTGGTGGATGTTGAAAGAATGAAAATCGATAAAAATCTGCCTTTATGCCAGAGGATGGAACAGTATACAAATCAGATAAAAAATCCTTACTGCTTCCGGAGCGGAAAGATAAAAGTGAAAATCACTTTCACCCCTGACGGAGATTCATTGGATAATATTCTGACGAAGTTTTTTACAGGCTTAAAAGGCCGTTGACATCTTCAGGCCGCCGATCATAGCCGCAGCACAGTAACGGTCATGATTGGCCGCAGCTATGGGAGGGGAAGGGATGGGACGCAGAGATCATGCCTTGACAAACGCAGCTGAGTCCGCAGGCGGAATCATATGGAAAATAGCCGGCTATATCCGGCTCTCCAGAGAAGACGGGAATGATGTAAGTTACAGCGTTATTAATCAGAAGGCTTTGATATTAAAGCATATTGAGAGTTTTGACGACGGTGAAGAACATACGGTGGTAGATTTCTACATTGACGACGGCCTGACTGGAACAGACGACAGCCGTGCGGATTTTCAACGGATGCTGGGGGATATTGAATTAAAAAAGGTAAATTGCGTGATAGTAAAGGACCTTTCCCGGCCTTTTCGTAACTATGCCGATCAGGGACATTATCTGGAATATTATTTCCCTTTGCATAATGTACGTTTTATATCCCTGCAGCTGCCTTTTCTTGACAGCTACAAACAGCCTGAAATGATGCAAAGCATCGCCGTTCCAATGCAGGGGGTCATAAATGACAACCATTGCCGGGAGACCTCTCTGAAAGTACGTCAGGTATTTAACTGGAAGCGCTGCAACGGGCAGTTTATCGGTGCATTTGCACCCTATGGATATATCAAGGATCCAAATAACAAAAACCGTTTAGTTATGGATGAAGAAGCGGCGGCGGTTGTGCGGGACATTTATTACTGGTTTACGGCAGAGGGTATGAGCAAAATGGCTATAGCCAAAAAGCTCACCGGCCGGTGCATACCTAATCCGGCCGCATATAAACGGGCAAAAGGCATGAAATACAACAATCCCCATGACCGTTTTGACAGTACGCTGTGGTCTGCGGCGACAGTCACAAAGATACTTAAAAATCCGGTTTATCTGGGTCACATGGTCCAGGGCCGGCAGCAGGTTAAGAGCTATAAAGTGCATAGGCGGGTCACAATGCCTGAAAAGGACTGGTTTATTGTGAAAAATACCCATGAACCGGTCATAGACCAGGAAACCTTTGATAAGGCCCAGAACCTGCATCACAGGGATACGAGAACCGCACCGGAAGGGGAAGGCTTGTATCTGTTTTCTGGTTTTCTCCGCTGCATTGACTGCAAAAGGGCCATGCACCGGAAAAAGGACGGTAAATATGTGTACTACGTGTGCCGCACTTACAAGGAGCATTCGCAGCCGGCATGTTCAAAACATACTATCAGGGAAGAGGATTTGACAAGGGCTGTGCTTCAAACCATACAGGCTCAGCTTCTGCTTGTTGCTTCTCTGACGGAAATAATCGGAAAAATCGGCTCGGCGCCTGTCGCCGGAACCAGGGCCGGCCGACTGGAAGACAGTCTGAGGAGCCGTCTGCGGGAACTGGAAAGGGCAACAAGGTTAAAGGATTCTTTATATGAGAACTGGCAGAGCGGAGATATTACCAGGGATGAATATCACCGTATGAAAGCCGGTTACGAAGAACAGTATGAACAGCTGAGGCAGTCAGTACAAGCCCTGGGGGAGGAACAGGCCCTGCTCTCTGAAGGAGTCAATCCTGACAGCCCGTATCTTAAATACTTTCAGAAATATGGCAGTATAGCTGAACTTAACCGCGGTATTCTCATAGAGCTCGTTGAAGCCATCTATCTGCATGAAAATCAGGCCGTCACGATCCAATTCAAATATGCCGACCAGTATAAACGTATTGTGGAATTAATAGAGAACAGCCAATAGTCTGTCAGGTTTACTTTGAGAACAGCGCCTCATAGTTCCGTAGACTGTTTAAACGGCCCTGATCGGTCAGCTTGACTATGCCGTCCGTAAATGCTATGCACTCTTCCTTTTTCAGGAGGGCCATGATATGCCTTGTAAAGGCCGTATCCCATTGCAACTGGGTTTGTATGGTATCAAGTCCGGCTTCTCGTGCTTCCTCCTCGCTTCCCTCGTGATTATAAAGGTGGAATAGAAGCGTCATTTTGGCAAACTGTATTTTCTGATTCCGGCGTTTGAACAGGGCACTGACAAGCCCTCTGCGCGGGGCGAAAATGAATACCGACAGAAAAACGATACCCGTCATCACTGCCATGCTGCCTGCTATGGATACGTCCAGCAGGGCTGCTCCCTGATATCCCAATATCCCATTAACAGCACCAATCAGACCACTGAGTATGAGCATCCACTTCAGATCGTCGGTGAGCAGATACGCTGTGACAGGAGGGCCGATCATAAATGCTACCACCAGTATGGAACCGACCGCCTGAAACGTACCCACTGCGGTCAATGATACCAGCGTCATAAGTCCGTAATGCACCAGTGCCGGGGCGAAGCCCAATACGGCGGCAAGAGTGGGGTCAAAGGTTGCTATCTTCAGCTCCTTAAAGAAGACAATGATGAGCACCAGGTTGATCACCAAAAGTATACCTGACGTGTAGATGGCTTTTGCTCCAATGTCTATGCCCGCCACAACCATCCGGTCAAATGGCGCGAAGGCAAGCTCGCCAAGCAGCACTGAATCGGTGTCCAAATGTACCGATCCCGCATAGCGCGTGATGAGAATGATGGCGATGGAGAAAAGCAGCGGGAATACGATGCCGATTGCAGCATCCTGGGCTAAAAGCCGTGTGTTCCCAAGCAGTTCGGTCAGCCATACGGTCACAACGCCTATCAGTGCCGCGCCAATGATCAACAGAGGGGAGGACAGGTCATGCGTTATAAAAAAGGCCAGTACGATGCCGAGCAGTATGGTGTGAGTGATGGAGTCGGACATCATGGACATCTTCCTCAGTACCAGAAACACACCGGGAAGTGCACAAGCAACCGCTACAATCACAGCAATGAGTTGTATTTCAAATTGGGGGGACATTGGGCATACCTCCTTTCATTCTCAACATGGTCTTATTCTTCCTTCGTCGGTACATCCTGTGCAGGATCCCTCTTCCCGGAGCAAACATAACACTGATTATTACGATCAGGCTGACACACACCACAATAGCGGGGCCTGTCGGTAGTTTTGCCGTCAAGGAACTGGCTGCCGTTCCGGCTACTCCGGACACGGCTCCAAAAACGGATGAAAGCAAAACCATTGCCCAAAGCCTGTTAGACCACTGGCGTGCAGCGACAGCCGGAGCGATAAGCATAGCGCTCATCAGGATCACACCTACTGTCTGCAGCCCAATTATGATAGCCAGCACGACCATGGAAGACAGCAGCAGATTCAGCTTTTTTGGTGAGAAACCAAGACTCTGTGCAAAATCGCCGTCAAAGGTAAAAAGTTTAAACTCTTTCCAGAACAGGATGACAAGCAGCAGCAGGACCGTGCCGCATACGGCCATCAAAAGGATGTCGCGCTGCAGCAGAGTGGAGGCCTGCCCGAATATAAAGCGTTTAAGGCCCGCCTGGTTGGAGTTCGGAATCTTCTGCACATAGGTCAGAAGCACCAGCCCGGCCCCGAAGAAAACCGACATGGTAAGTGCCAGCGCACTGTCAAACTTAACGCGGGTATGACGGACGATACTCACTATAAGCAGTGTTGCCATCAATCCTGAGACAAGTGCGCCGAGCAGCAGTATTTCCGTGTTCTTGCTGCCCAGAAGGATAAACGCCATAACGACGCCGGGCAGTGCGGAATGGGAAACGCCGTCTCCCAGCAGGCTTTGCTTGCGCAATACGGCAAAGCTTCCCAATACGCCGCTGATAAGGCCCAAAAGGGCGGAGCCCAGAGCCACTGTCTGAAATGTGTAATCGTTTAGTAAAGAAATTAATACACCCATATCACACCGCGCTCCTTAAAAGTGTACCGGTGCTCCGGTAAGTTTTTTTCAGGTTCTCCTCATGAAATACCTCTTCAACCGGTCCGCTGGCGATCACCTGAAGGTTGATAAGAGTCACCCAATCAAAATAATCCGCTACAGTCTGCAGATCGTGGTGAACTACAACAACGGTTTTGCCCTGTTCCTTCAGTTCCTTTAAGAGCAGTACAATAGCCTTTTCCGTCTGCGCGTCCACACCTTTAAACGGTTCATCCATAAAGTATACCTCCGCCTGCTGTGTAAGCGCGCGGGCTAAGAACACCCGCTGCTGCTGACCGCCGGAAAGCTGGCTGATCTGGCGGGAGGCATATTCCTCCATGCCGACTTTTTGAAGTGTCTGACGGGCCAGATCCCTGTCTGCTTTGCCGGGTCTTTTAATCCAACCAAGTTTGCCGTAAGTTCCCATCAGTACAACATCGAGAACGGTGGCGGGAAAGTCCCAGTCCACGCTGCCGCTTTGAGGAACATATCCGATGCGTTTTTTTAGGTGACGTGCATTACCGCTCCCGTTGATAAAGCGGACAACTCCCGAAACAGGTGTAAGCAGCCCCAGCATCGCTTTGATGAGTGTGGTCTTTCCGGCGCCATTTGGCCCGACCACAGCCATCAGCTTTCCTTGTGGGATCTTCAGGTCGATATCCCATAAAACGGGTTTTGCGTCATAAGCAACAGTGAGGTCTTCCACCTCTACTGCATAATTTTTTTGCGGTTTGATATCCATATCAATCACCTCCGTCATTTCAGGGCATCCACAATGGTGTCAATATTTGCTTTTACAGTGAGTATATAGCTTTCAGCACCTGAACCCTCTCCACCCAGGGAGTCAGAATACAGTTGGCCTCCGATAACTACGTCAAAACCCTTGGCTTTGACCGCTGCCTGAAGTGCCTCGATGGTTTTGGGCGGTACCGAGGATTCCACGAAAATTGCCTTGATCCGGCGTTGTACGATAAAATCGGCAAGTGTGCTCACATCAGAGGTTCCAGCCTCGGCGTCGGTACTGATGCCCTGGAGTCCACGGACCTCAAAGCCATAAGCCTTACCAAAATAATTGAACGCATCGTGTGCAGTAACCAGCACCCGCTGTCCCTCCGGTACTTCTGAAGCTCTATTGCGGATATATATATTTGTCTCATCCAGTTCCTTGAGATAGCTTTCCAGATTGGCTTCATAATCGGATGAATGGCCGGAGTCCGTCCGTGACAATCCTTCTGCAACAACTCTGGCTGCATCCTCCCAAAGCGATACATCGAACCAGATGTGCGGATCGTGGACTGAACCGCCGCCCTCCCATGAGAGAAGCTTGGATTCATCCAACCCTTCCTCGATACAGATCACCGAATGTCCTTGGCCGGACAGGGATTCAAAGATCTCACCCATCTTGCCCTCCAGGTGCAGTCCATTATATACTACTACATCCGATTTCTGCATCAGAGTCACATCGCCAGCACTGGCCTGGTACAGATGGGGATCGATGCCCGGACCCATCAAGCCGCTGACAGAGACATGCTTACCGCCGATGATCCTTGACAGATCAGCGAGCATGGTGGTGGTCGCAACCACATTCAGCGTACTGTCTGTGGAACCGGTGTTTGAGGCGGGCTGTGTACCGCAACCCGACAATATAAGTACCAGAGAAAGCATGAGTCCCAATATGCCTTTTATTTTCTGAACCATAAGGATACACCTCCATAATATGATATAGATTTAATTAGTACTATGATCACTATGCCTGATCCACATAGATCTGACAGGCGGCTTTATGGCTGATTTGGATCTGCCTGCCTTCCAGGTCAAGCGTTAGCGGCCCTTCATATGCGCCAACAGAAACAACTGTCACGGTGCTTCCGATTTTAATCTCCAAGCCTTGAAGGTAATCCAGCAGTTCTTTTTCTTCCGTTACCTTGCGGATATGGGAGGTTTCACTTTCTGAAAGCTGACTCAGCTTTCGCAGGGGAATGTTGCTGATTTGCCCGTCAGTATGTGGGATCGCGTTGCCATGCGGACAATAAGCCGGATAATTTAAAAATTTGTCCAGCCGGGAGGTCAAGCGCGGCGGAGTGATGTGCTCCAGAAGCTCCGCGTCCTCATGCGCTTCACTCCAGGAATAGCTGAGATGACGCATCAAAAACACCTCCCACAAACGATGGCCGCGCAAAAGAGAAATAGCTATCTGCAGTCCTTCCTGCGTTAAGCTTGAGCCTTTATATGCCTCATATTGGATCAAGCCTTCGCGGCTGAGTTTGCCCAGCATTTCGGTGACTGAAGCAGGGGCAATTTTCAAAATATCTGAAATCTGTTTATTTCCGACAAGCTGCTCCGCTCCGCCCAGTTTGTATATTTCCTTTATATAGTCTTCCTTGTTTGGCGTCATATTTTATTCCCTCCTAATTATTAGGTATACCTAATTTTAATATAATTATATACCTAATATTTATATTTTTCAAGAGGAGAGATGCAAAAATCAGTCAGATGAAATGAGAGAATAAATATAAAAAGGGCTTGACCTTCAGGCCAAACACCTTATTATATTTATATGGATTCTGTTTATTTTATCATCTATGCTTATTAAAAATTATATTGCCCTGGATAACTCTTTTTGTAGATGGAATCCATAAGTCATCTGCTGTGAAGAGTGTTAATACTTGAATGCAGTTTTTTTACTATCAGAACCACAACAAGGACTGCCACGGAAATAAGGGCGGTGAACCCGCCGGGGGCTACATTGAGGTAATAGGAAATAAACAGTCCCAGCATGATGTCTATTACACTGAAAATAATTGAAAAAATCAGCGTGAGCTTAAATCCCTTCCCAAGCTGCAGCGCCGTGGCGACAGGAAGCGCAATCATTGAACTGAGTACAAGCACGCCTACGATTCTTATGGATACGGATATTGCGGAGGCTACAAGGATGGAAAATACATAGTTGATTAATCTGACTTTTACGCCGGCTACTTTGGCGGCCTCTTCGTCGTAGGCGATATAGATCATCTGATGATACAAAAGGATCAGAGTCAAAACCGATATTGCACTGAGAATCAGAACCATAATCATATCGAACCGGGTCACAGTCAGGATACTTCCAAACATAAATGAATCCGCATTTGCGTGGAGTTTTCCCGAACTGATAATAGTAATGGCGGTACCTACACTCAAGGAAAGCACAATGGTGAGAATCAGATCAGTGTATTTTTTAAAATAACTGCGAAGGAATTCGATCAGCGCACCGCAGATAGATGTAAAGACAAATGCTCCGAGAATGGGATTTTGATTAGACATCAGCCCGATGGTGATACCGGCCAGCGAAGCATGTGATAATGTGTCACCTATCATGGAATAACGGCGCAGCACCAGGAAGATGCCGATACAGGGGCATAAAATAGAAATAAATACTGAAACAAAAATCGCGTTTTGCATAAAGCTGTAGCTAAGCATTTTCATCAGCCCTTCCTTTATTTTTTAGAAATTCATCGGCATATTGCCGGGGAGTGCAGAGATGCCCCTGTCCGCCCATCAGATGGTAAATGAGCGTTGAGTTGGAAATGGCGGCATCCAGATTATGTTCAACGGAGACAATAGTGATGCCGTTCTCTTTATTTATTTTCTTTAAAAAGCCATATATCTCCTTTTGGCTGTTCATATCCACTCCGGTTGATGGCTCATCCAGGATCAGCAGGTCCGGGCTGCCCATCAGGGCTCTGGCAATGAGTATTTTTTGGCTCTGACCACCGGAGAGCGTGCCCATCAGCGCACCGGCAAAACCGGACATTCCGACTTGCTCAAGGCTCTTCGCAATCACTTCTCTGCTTTTGAGCTTCAACAGCCTTCGATAAGAATTCAAAGCCTCATAGACCGTAATTGGGAAATTCGAATTGGAGAAATCATTTCTTTGGGGAACATATCCTATTCGCTTTGCCTGAGACACAATGCTTCCCCCTGTCGGTTTTATGAATTTTAAAATCAGCCGCATCAGCGTGCTTTTTCCGCTGCCGTTTTCTCCTACTACCGATACGTATTCACCGGCACTTATTTCCAGATCAATACCATCCAGAACATAGGGCGCCGAGCCTGTATAGGAAAAGAATAAATTTTCTGCTTTAATCATAAGCAATGACCTTTCTGACTGAGATAGTGAGATATATTATTTTTATTCAAATGCAT
Organism: Bacillota bacterium; assembly: GCA_023397905.1. Taxonomy (GTDB): domain Bacteria; phylum Bacillota; class Clostridia; order Acetivibrionales; family DSM-1351; genus Ruminiclostridium. The sequence continues at coordinate 10,469 of JAEWSZ010000007.1, forward strand.
TCTATTCACACTTGACAAATATATCCACGGGGGTTTAATATGTATATTATAAATGCAAATGGGAAGCATTTGCAAGTAGATTTTTGGAGGTTACGAAAAATGTTGAAAAGATGGGCTTTAATATTGTTATGTGTGATTACCGTCGTAAGTTTTTCAGCGTGCGGCAGTAACAATAACCAGGCAGGTACGTCGGATGGAAGCAAACTCAAGGTTTCCGTCACATTTAACGCAATGAAGGAGTTTGTCGAGGCCGTCGGAAAGGACAATGTGGATATCTCGGTGATTATACCCGACGGTACGGAGCCGCATGATTTTGAGCCAAAAGCGCAGGATCTCGTTGGACTCAGAACAGCAAAAGTGTTTGTGTACAGCGGATTGGGAATGGAAGCATGGGCGGAGGAAGCGATTAAAGCCGCCAATAATGCAAATCTGATAGCGATAGAAGCGTCCAAGGGCGCCGAGGCCATCGAGAATACAGACCCTGATGAGATAGAAGAGCACGGGCAATATGACCCCCATATCTGGCTCAGTCTCAAGGGAGCCGAGCTGGAAGTGAAAAACATCAAAGATGCGCTTGTGCAGGCGGACCCGTCCAATAAAGACTATTATGAGAAGAACTGCAATGATTTCGTCTCTCAGCTGGATGGCCTTTATAATGAATATAACGGGAAATTCCAGTCCGTTCCGAAAAAGAGCTTTGTGACGGGACATGCCGCTTTCGGTTACCTCTGCCGTGATTTTGGCCTGGAGCAGAACAGCGTGGAGGACACTTTTGCAGAAGGTGAGCCCACAGCACAGCAATTGAGTGAACTTGTGGAATACTGCAAGGAAAACAAGGTAACCACCATTTTTGCCGAAGAAATGGCGAGCCCGGATGTTTCACAGACACTGGCAAATGAAGTCGGGGCAAAGGTAGAAACCATCTATACGATTGAGAGTAACGAAGATGATATGACGTATTTGGATCGGGTAACAGACAATCTGACCAAGATTTATGACAGCTTAACCAAATAGATGATCTGATTTCATTACTGCAAAACATGCTGAGAAGGCCTAAGATTGGTGTTAAACACGGATTTAGGCCTTTTGGCGTTTTATCAGACCTTATTGAAATGCTTCCGTCGGTCCGGTGGGCCCGGTAGCACCAGTAGGTCCGGTAGCGCCAGTAGCGCCGGTAGCACCAGTAGGTCCGGTAGCACCGGTAGGTCCGGTAGCGCCAGTAG
>JAEWSZ010000062.1 GCA_023397905.1 Bacillota bacterium
GCCCAAGGGGGTACGATAGTGATTTCTTCATATGTTAATGCTGCCCAAAATATGGGTATTCTGATGGCGAATACTGGAGGAAATGAAACACCAAATACTCAGGGGGGGTAATTCCGGTAGAAGTGGTCATGCAGAACAAAGAGCACAGGCAGGTAGACCCGTATCTGCTGGACGTGGTGATGCACAAAACGCAAAACGTTCTGAAATATATGTTCAAGATGATGGAAGATGGGTTGTTAAAGGAGATAATGGGAGACTAAATGTTTTTGAACCTAATGGAGAGCGTGTTACTACTTTTAAAATCCGCAGAAGAATACTGATATGAGAGTACGTAGTGGCAGATATTTTAGACCCACAGAAGCTCAGTATGAAGAGTTTTCTAAAATATTTGATAATAAAAATCTTGGATATTAGAAGGAGGATATATGGATTATTTATCACATGAAGAAATTGCAGATGTTACTTTGTTTAGTTTAAGGCTATCAGAAGGGGAATTAATGTTATATGAATGCTGTATAGATTTTGTATTAAAAAATTGTGATGAAAAAGCCTTATACGATTTAGTAGGATGTGAAACAAAAGAAGAACTTAAAAGTTTTCAGAGTGATTTAAAAGAAATAATTAAATTGTATGTCCAGAAGGAGTTTCTTCCTGAAAAATATCAGGAATAGATACTTTAATGGCAGTTATCTCAAAACGATAGCGCATCTGAATTAAGAAAAAGCTTAGAAAATTTTAAATATAAAGTCTCTTGGACTGACCTGTGGAATACACAAAATTGCAAATACTTTTATTTAAAAGATTACTTGAAATGATAAATACCTAAAATAAGAGCCCTGGCAAAGTTATCCGGGGCTCTTCAAAAATGATCCGATTAATTTAATATCTTCAAAAATAAAGATTACTTTTATTTTTCATTATCCGTCTGCCGGATTTCAACGCGTCTGATCTTGCCGCTGATTGTCTTGGGAAGCTCGTCCACAAATTCGATTATCCTGGGATATTTGTAAGGCGCGGTAACTCTCTTGACATGCTCCTGGAGCTCCTTCACAAGCTCGTCGCTGGGAGAATAGTTTTTAGTGAGGATGACCGTAGCCTTTACGATCTGGCCTCTGACCTCATCGGGAACAGCCGTAATGGCACATTCCAGAACAGCGGGGTGCTCGATCAGGGCGCTTTCAACCTCAAAGGGCCCGATCCTGTAGCCGGAGCTTTTGATAACGTCATCGGCCCTTCCCACAAACCAGTAATAGCCATCCTCGTCACGCCAGGCCACATCACCGGTATAATATACATCATCATGCCATACGCTTTTAGTAAGGGCGGCATCCCTGTAATAGCCGCCAAACATACCGGCAGGTTTTCTTTTATGGGTACGGACCACAATCTGGCCTTCCTCGCCGTCCTGCACCGAATTTCCTTCATCGTCCAGCAGGTCTATATCATAGCCCGGAGATGGTTTGCCCATGGAACCGGGTTTGGGATCCATCCAGGGATATGTTGCCAGGGTTACGGTCAATTCCGTCTGGCCGAAGCCTTCCATCAATTTAATGCCGGTAGCCTTGTAAAACTGGCTGTAAACTTCCGGATTGAGGGGTTCGCCCGCAACGGCACAGTATCTGAGCTTGCTCAAATCAAACTTGCTCAGGTCTTCCTTTATGAAGAACCTGTATATGGTGGGAGGAGCGCAGAAGGTCGTGACTCCGTGCTTCGAAATGACCTGAAGCAGCTCTTTTGGTACAAACTTATTGTAATCGTAGACAAATACTGCGCTGCCGGCCAGCCATTGTCCGTAAATCTTTCCCCAGACCGCCTTTGCCCATCCCGTGTCTGCCACCGTCAGATGCAGTCCGTCGTCGGTGACATTCTGCCAGTATCTGGCGGTGAGGATGTGACCCAATGGATAAAGATAATCGTGCTGGACCATCTTGGGCATTCCGGTGGTGCCGGATGTAAAATACAGCAGGGATATGTCGTCATTTTGTGAAGACTGGTTTCCGGTGGGCCTTTCAAAAACATTTGAAGCCCGGTCCACTTCACTGGTAAAATCCAGCCAGCCTTCTCTGCTGTCACCGATAAGAGCCTTCAATTTAAGGCTTGGCGATTTGCTGAGGGAGTCCTCGATATGCATTATCACTTCGGGTTCCGAAACAGAAACTATCATTTTTATATCGGCCGCATTTGCCCTGTAAACTATATCTTTCGAAGTGAGCAGGTGAGTTGCGGGTATCGTTACGGCTCCCAGCTTATGAAGCGCCAATATGCAGAACCAGAATTCATAGCGCCTTTTCAGCACCAGCATCACAGGATCGCCTCTTTTGATCCCTGCGGACTTAAAGAAATTTGCGGTCTTATCGCTGTACTCCTTCAGCTGCGCAAAAGTAAAAGTCGCTTCTGCGCCCGTTTCATCACACCATACCAGCGCTGTTTTATTTGGGCTGGTCCTGGCATACTCGTCCACCACGTCGTATGCAAAATTAAAATTCTCAGGTATATTCAGCCTGTAGTTTTCATAAAAATCCTCGTATGACGAAAACTCCAGCTGAGACAGATATTTCTCCAACATTTGTATTTTCCCCCCGGCGGTTATAAAATAATGGCCAAAAACTTGGCCTGTTTGTTGTCAAGCGCCTTCATACCATGGCTGGCAGATGAGTCAAAATATACTGAATCGCCCTCTCCCAGAATGATTTCGTGCCCATTTATAATAATTTTCAAATTGCCCTCAATAACATAATTGAATTCCTGTCCCTTATGGGAGTTAAAATGGACAGGAGCGCTGTCGCTGTCCGGTTCTACGGTAACTATGAAGGGTTCGGCCTTCTTGCCGATAAAATTGTTGGCAAGGCTTTGGTATTTGTAGTCGGCTCTTCTTTCTACGCTGACCCCTTTTCCTTTCCTCACCACCTGATAGGTATGAAGCCTTGGATTATCGCCGGTGAGTATGGCTGCAAGCTCCACATTGAATTTTGTCGCGATCTGATAAAGAAAGCTGACAGGTATATCCGTATTTCCGCTTTCATATTCCCGGTAAATTTCTTCTGAAATCTGGAGCTCTGAAGCAAGGGTTTGTACGGATACTTCAGATATTTCCCTTAATTCTTTGATTCTTGACGCTATCACCTTAATCTCTTCGGACATGGCAACCTCCTGAAATATGCTCTTTACACATAATTTATGATATGATAGCACATTTTATTAAAACATGTATATATTGTAAGCAACCTTTTTACACATGCCTTTTAATGTTTTCAACCTAATTTATTAAAGTTTTGTACTAAATATCAAAAACCATTAAAAAAAATCAGAAATAGTTAAAATAAAACAAATTTAGAAAAAATAATATAGCCTTTGGACATACATTGTGATAGTATAATTCTGGAATCAAATTTATGGATACTGGGGGCTGGATGAGATGTCTATCAGTAAAAAAATAATTTGTATTGTTGCCGGCTGCATAGTTATAGTGGGCGGAGGGGTCACGGCAAACCTTCTTGTTGATTTTCCCATTTATTATATAGGAATAATTTCGGCCCTGTTTATGATCGGGGTGGGGATCTGGCTGGCAGTATCACTCACCATGCCTGTCAAGGTTCTGGTGCGGGTGATTGAGAGAACCGCGAATTTTGACCTGTCACATGATAAATCCTATGACAGGATAAAAGGAAGAAAAGACGAGATCGGTATTCTGGCTAAAAACCTTTCGTCAATGAGAGGCTCCCTGAGGGATATGCTGGGGCTGATGACCGAAACTTCAAAAAATATAATGGAAAGTTCCCGGGAAGTGGAGGAAATGGCTCAGGACCTGAAGGATAAAACAGACGATACATTGACCACAACCGAACATCTTTCCGCTTCCATGGAGGAATCCTCGGCAACGACCCATCAGATAAATTACAGCACCCAGGAAATCATGCAAAATGTTAATCTTATATCACAAAATTCAGAAAACGGAGCCTCCTCTGCCAATCTTGTCAGCGAAAAGGCAAGTGAGATAAAGGAGAGCGCTGTGAAATCCGCCGAAAATGCAAACGAGATATATGTGAATGTGAAGCAGCAGCTAAAGGCGGCTATTGATCAGGCGGGAGCGGTTTCCCAGATAGAGCTTCTCGCCCAGGCCATACTCCAGATAACCGAGCAGACAAATCTGCTTTCGCTGAATGCCGCCATTGAGGCTGCAAGGGCCGGTGAAGCGGGCAAGGGATTTGCAGTGGTGGCGGATGAAATCAGAAAGCTTGCGGATCAGTCCTCCAGGACTGCCGCCGATATCAAAAATATTGTGAAAATCGTAAATGAATCTGTAGGCGCCCTTACCGAAAGCGCTGGAGTGATACTGGACTTTGTGGATCGGGAAGTGCTTGCGGATTATCAGAAATTGATTGAAACCGGAGAACAGTATTACTCCGATTCAGTGCAGTTCAGCACTATGATGAATGAGTTCAACGAATCTTCAAAGGCCATGGGCGAGTCCATTTCCAGTATTGTCAATGCGCTCGAACAGGTAACATCAAGTGTCAATGACAGCGCAAACGGGGTTGAAAACATAACTGTCAAAACCGCGGAGGTGGCTGAACAATTTGCCAATATAGAAAATTCCACACGGACGAATCTGGTTTCCTCGAAAAAGCTGCAGGAACAGGTCTCTAAATTTACTTTATAGCGGTTGTTTTACAAAATCCAAATTAAATTTACATTATATGGTGACTATTTTGTAAATATATAGTATAATAAAACTTGTATTCAATTATATTTGGCTCAAAAAAATTTTTGAAAAGCGGGATATTTTATGGATAGAATTTATGCAAATGTTAACAAGGACATTATAGGCAGTTTCCTCTGCGACGATGTATATTCTTTAAACGGCATCATGATAGTGCCTGCGGACACCATAGTTACCGAATACATTGTTACAAAACTGCTGGAATTCAGGATAAACAAGGTATTTGTTTATAAGACCAATCCTGTTCACGGTGATGATTATTTAATCGACGACAATATAACAGAAGAGCAGAAAAAATACATCAAGGACGTAAATATAGCCAAGCTTATGATCCAGGACCTGGCTTCCGGCAAAGATCTGGATTTTAAAAAGCTGGAGGATATTTCGGAGCATGTGTACAGCAAGATAAACGATTGCAGTTCCCTGATGGATTGTGTCAATTCAGTCAAGATAGCCGATTCCTATACATATTCGCATCTGGTAAATGTCTCGGTATATTCCATGCTCATAGGCAAATGGCTGAGCTTGAATAAAAAGCAGCTGAAGGATGTTGTGATGGCAGGTCTGCTTCACGATGTGGGCAAGTCCCAGATTCCGGCTGAAATACTCAATAAACGCGGTCCGCTGACCGATTATGAGTACGAAATTATGAAGCGGCATACCGTACTGGGCTTTGAGATAATAAAAAATTGCAGTGATATCAACATGGATGTAAAAAGAGCCGTGGTCATGCATCATGAAAAAGAGGATGGGACAGGCTATCCCTATGGTATAAAAGGAACCCAGAAAAATTTATATGCAAAGATACTCACTATAGCGGATATTTTTGACGCCATTACTTCCGAGAGGGTGTACAAAGGAAGGCAAACTCCCTTCGCGGCCTTTAAGGAGCTTGAAAAGGTAGGCTATGATACAGTCGACCCCAAAATAATGATGGTCATGTTTACAAATATGCCAAGATATTATGTGGGTTCGAAAGTCAAAATGCAGAGCGGCGAAATCGGCGAGGTGGTATATGTCCCCAGCCAGTGTGTTTATGCTCCTGTAATTAAAGTAAATGACGATTTCTTTGACGTCTCTGTTGAGAAGGACGTAGAAATAAAGGAATTCCTATAGAAGCAAATCTGCAAAGGTCCTGACGGCCTTTGACAGCATGACGTTTTGCATGGTAATGATACCGATTTCTCTTTGGGGCAGTTCTTCTTCAGTCTCAACTTCAAAAAGCAGACCCTTAGCCATATTATCCAATGCACTTTCTTTTAAAACACAGGCTATACCTGTGCCTATCAGGGCAAATTCCACAAGCAGATCAAGGCTTTCCAGTTCTATTTCAGGTGAGCAGGCGATTCCGTGTTGTGCAAAAAAATCATCTATGGATTTTCTGGTTGCGCTGTTGGAGGGAAGCATGACCAGCGGGTAGCGGCTTAATTCATGCAGGGATATTTTTTTGTTCCGGAGCCCGCAAAATCTATCGGAAGCCACAAAAATATCCCTGACCTTTATAAACGGAGTGACAGAAAATATATTGCCGTTTACAGGCAGCGTCGCGATTGCCATATCTATCAGCCCGTTTTTTAAGACCTCCAGCAATTGAGGTGTGGTTCTGTTTATGACCTTTATGGCAACCTTGGGGTATAACCTGCCAAATTCCTTTATAAACGGCATAATAAAATATTTGCAGACAGTATCGCTGACCCCAATGCGTATCTCTCCGGAGCCCAGTTCTTCCAGCTCCTGCAGCTTGTCCTCGGCGGTCTTTAAAAAGTTAAAAGCCTGGGACGCATAGCTGAATAACATTTCTCCCTCAGGGGTGAGATCAATTGTTCTGGATTTTCTGAAAAAAAGCGTGACGCCCAGAAGTTTTTCCAGCTGTTTTATGGACTGGCTTACGGCGGATTGAGATATAAACAGCTTTTTAGCGGCGGTTGAAAAGCTTCTGTTCTGAGCACAATAATAAAATATTTTATAAAGTTCAAAATTGATATCCATAAGTACTCCTAATACAATATATTAATAATATTAATTTTACTAATATATTGTATCATAATATAATAAAAGTGCGAAGTAAAGAATGGCTTATAAAAACAATTACGGTTGAACCCTTCGCTTTTGGATGAATGCTGCTTTCAAGCAATTATGAGTGAATAACCGAGGAGGCAAGTTATGAAGAGTACAGTTAAAAGATTATTTGTTGAAAAGAAGAAGCCATACGATGTGGAAGCCCAGGGGCTCTTGTCCGACCTGGTTGAAACCCTGGGAATAAAATCGTTGGAAGCCTTGAAAATAGTTAACAGATACGATATGGAAGGCATAAGCGATACGGAATACCTGATGGCGAGAAACACCATATTTTCAGAGCCTCCCGTGGATTTTGCCTATGATGAGGAATACAGCCTTCCGGAGGGCAGCAGGGCGTTTGCGGTGGAGTATCTTCCGGGACAGTATGACCAGAGAGCGGATTCGGCGGCACAATGTATCCAGTTGCTGACACAGGGCGAAAGACCGGATATCAACGCTGCAAGGGTGATAGTCCTGAACGGGAAAATTACGGATGAGGAATTGGAAGCAATCAAAAAATATTATATAAATCCTGTTGAAAGCCGGGAAGCCGGCATGGAAAAACCTGAGACCCTGAAAACTGAGGTTGAACAGCCTGAAAATGTGACTGTAATAGACGGTTTTACAAGCAAGGGGCCGGAGCAGCTTTCAGACTTACTGAAAAATATGGGCTTTGCAATGTCTTTTGAGGATATCCTGTTTTGCCAGGGATATTTTAAAAATACCGAAAAAAGAAATCCCACCGTCACTGAAATGAGAATGATAGACACCTACTGGTCGGATCACTGCAGGCATACCACATTTCTTACCTGCATAGACAGCGTCAGGTTTGAGGAAGGAAAATACAGCGGGATAATAAAGAACACATTTGACGAATACATGTCGGCAAGAGAGGATATCTACAAGGATCGGGATCAGAAGGACGTGTGCCTGATGGATGTGGCCCTTATGGCTATGAAAAAGCTCAGAAAACAGGGGAAATTGGAAGACCTGGATGTTTCGGATGAAATAAATGCCTGCAGCATTGTAGTCAATGCGGATATAAACGGGCAAAGCGAAGAATGGCTTGTGATGTTTAAAAACGAGACCCACAACCATCCCACCGAGATCGAACCCTTCGGCGGAGCCGCAACCTGTCTGGGGGGTGCCATAAGAGATCCTCTTTCAGGAAGGGTATATGTATATCAGGCTATGAGGGTGACCGGAAGCGGCGACCCGCGTACAGGCATGGAGGATACCATTTCCGGCAAGCTGCCCCAGAAGAAAATAACCACTGGAGCGGCTGCGGGCTACAGCTCATACGGAAATCAGATCGGCCTTGCAACAGGCCAGGTCGCCGAGATATACAATGAAGGCTATGTGGCGAAGAGGATGGAGATAGGGGCCGTAATAGGTGCGGCGCCGAGAAAGAACGTGATCCGTATGCAGCCTGAGGCAGGGGATAAAATAATCCTGCTGGGAGGAAGGACCGGGAGAGACGGCTGCGGAGGAGCAACGGGCTCATCCAAGGCGCATACGGAAGAATCACTGGTATCCTGCGGCGCCGAGGTGCAGAAGGGAAATCCGCCCACGGAGAGGAAGATACAGCGTCTGTTCAGAAATCCTGAAGTGAGCACTCTCATAAAAAGATGCAACGATTTTGGCGCGGGCGGAGTTTCGGTGGCGATAGGAGAGCTGGCGGACGGCTTGAAAATAAATCTGGACATGGTTCCAAAGAAATATGAAGGGCTGGACGGAACCGAGCTTGCAATATCAGAATCCCAGGAGAGGATGGCTGTTGTGGTTGCTTCCGGACATGCGGAAAAATTCATAGGCCATGCTGCCCAGGAGAATCTGGAGGCGGTGGTGGTCGCGGAAGTAACTGCCGACCCCAGGCTGAAAATGACCTGGAGAGGCCGCCAGATAGTGGATTTAAGCCGCGAGTTCCTCAATTCCAACGGCGCCAGGCAGAGGATTGATATAGAAGTAACCGCACCGGGAGTTCAAACTTATTTTGACAAATACAATGATTCTGACAATACAGGTTCTGACAATGCCGGTAATATTGAGGAAAAGTGGATCGAAAATTTACAGGATCTGAACAGATGCAGCCAGAAGGGACTGGTTGAGCGTTTTGACTCAACTATCGGAGCAAATACCGTACTTATGCCTTTTGGCGGAAAGAACCAGCTCACGCCTTCGGAAGGCATGGTTGCAAAGCTGCCTCTCATAGAGGGGGACACTGCCACAGGAACCATGATGAGCTATGGTTATAATCCTGAAATATCCATATGGAGCCCATTCCATGGCGCAGTATTCGCCGTGGTGGAATCCGTTGCAAAAATAGTTGCCATGGGCGGCGATTACAGCAAAATAAGACTTACGCTGCAGGAATACTTCGAAAAACCGGGGAAGGACGGAAAACGTTGGGGAAAGCCGCTCAGCGCCCTGCTGGGGGCTTATTACGCCCAGATGAAGCTGGGAACCGCCGCTATCGGCGGCAAGGACAGCATGTCGGGCAGCTTTATGGACCTTGACGTGCCGCCTACGCTGGTCTCTTTTGCAGTAAACACCACAGATGTGAACCATGTCATTTCAAATGAATTCAAGAGGCCGGGAAGCAAAGCGGTTTTACTGACAGTGGGACTGGATGAAAACAAGCTGCCTGATTTTGCGGAGCTTGACAGGGTTTACAGCCGTGTTCACAAATTGGCGAAGGAAAAGGCTGTTTTGTCGGCCAGCTCGGTAAGGGCGGGAGGCATAGCGGAGATAATCAGCAAGATGGCTTTTGGAAATATGATTGGTTTCAAGTTTGAAGAAAGTCTTAAAACAGCGCTGCTGTTTAAACCGCTGTACGGTTCTATAATTCTGGAGCTGCCTGGGAGCACAGATATTGCGGCAGCCCTGGACGGTTTGAAGTATACTGTTCTGGGGACAACCCTGGAAAAACCTGAAATAGGCATAAATGGGACAGGGCTGGCGCTGAGGAAGCTGATAGAAAAATGGCAGGCGCCTCTGGAAAAGGTATTTCCGACAGGAGTCAGGCAGGAGGGGCAAAAACCCGCCGGATACAGCTATGAGGCAGGCGCCGGAAAAGCCGGTGCAAAGTTCAAAGCGGCCAGACCGCGAGTATTCATCCCCGTATTTCCGGGAACCAACTGCGAATATGATACAAGGAAGGCTTTTGAGAAGGCGGGGGCAATTGTTGAAACTCTGGTTATCAGAAATATGTTCCATAGTGATATAGCGGAATCCATCAAGGAGATGAAAAAGCTCATAGACAATTCTCAGATAATTATGATACCCGGCGGTTTCAGCGCCGGAGATGAACCTGAGGGTTCCGGAAAATTCATCGCCACTGCCTTCAGAAACCCTGTTGTGAGCGAAGCTGTAATGAAGCTTCTGAAGCAAAGGGATGGCCTTGCAATGGGTATCTGCAACGGTTTCCAGGCTCTGATAAAGCTGGGGCTGCTGCCTTTCGGAGAGATAAGGGATATAGACGGAGGCTGTCCGACGCTGACCTTCAACACAATCGGCCGTCACCAGTCATGTATGGTAAATACAAGGATAACCTCCAATCTCTCACCATGGCTGAATAACGTAAAGATGGGAGATGTGCATACTGTCGCCATATCACACGGTGAGGGAAGATTTACAGCAGGTGCGGAAGTCCTGAAGAACCTGGAGGCAAATGGGCAGATTGCAACGCAATATGTTGACTTAGACGGAAACCCGACTTATGATATAAGATATAATCCAAACGGTTCGGTAAATGCGATTGAGGGCATTACAAGCCCTGACGGCCGGGTGTTCGGCAAGATGGGCCACTCCGAGAGAATAGGCGCCAATCTTTACAGGAATATCCCCGGAGAAAAGGATCAAAAGCTTTTCCAGGCAGGTGTGGATTATTTCAGAGCTTAAATCATAATAATACGGGCAATTGCTGCGGAGGGTAGGCCAATGAGGGTGCTTAATGCAAAGAATATAAGACTTTCGGCTGTTTTTCTTTTTATAATATATGTACTCTTATTGGTCTATCTCACATTTCTAAGCCCGTATTTCGGAAGAGGGACGCTGATGTTCCGGCGGATAAACCTGGTTCCTTTCAGGACAATAATGCAATATACGGCCAATGGGCTTGATCCAAAATTGTTCATAATAAACGTAATGGGAAATATTGCCGCATTTGTACCTATGGGTTTTCTTCCTCCGATAGTTTTTAACAGGTTGAAGAGATTCGGAAGAGTGTTGGCCTTGACATTTATTTCAACGGTTATGGTGGAGACATTGCAATTTATACTTAAGGCCGGAGCCGGCGACATTGATGACATTATTCTGAACCTTGCCGGAGGGGCCGCGGGTTATCTGCTGTACCTGCTTGCGGATACTGTTCTGAGGAAACTTTTTAAAACAAAACCGGACATGGCGGCCGTCAGACGGCAAATTTGAGTTATTTCCGCCGACGACACGGTTTTCTTGCGGTACTTCTGAAAAAATGCTATTATGATAAAAGGGCTTCAATTCCTTTGGAGGTGGATATTATGAAAATATCATTTTCTACGCTCGGCTGTCCTGACTGGAGCTGGGAGGATATGCTTTCGATTGCAAAAGATATCGGATTTGACGGCATTGAAATAAGAGGCATAGGAAATGAACTCTATGCGCCGAAAATCAAGCAATTTGCCATAGATAATATTGATTTGACAAAAAAGAAGCTCGACAAGATAGGTCTTGAAATTCCCTGTCTGACTTCTTCCTGCCATTTATTTGACAAGGCCAATACGGAGAAAAACATGCAGGAAGGCATTGAGTATATCAATCTGGCGGCTAAACTGGGAACCCCGTACGTAAGGGTTTTAGGTGATTTACAGCCTTATTCCGGAGATGTCGACCTGGATTTTGTCCTGCGCAATCTGAAAAATCTTTCGGAGAAAGCTGCCGAAAAAAAAGTAAAGCTGCTTGTGGAAACAAACGGCGTATTTGCCGATTCAAAAGTATTAAAGAATATTCTTGAAGAGGTCGGTTCAGAAAGTGTGGGAGCTCTCTGGGACATCCACCATCCCTACAGATTTTTTAACGAAGCAATAGAATATACTTATGAAAATCTGAAAGATTATATATCCTTTATTCATGTGAAGGATTCCGTGATGGCGGACGGTGTCATAAAATATAAAATGATGGGATATGGCGATATTCCCGTGAAAAATGTTGTCAGGCTTTTGATGGAAAATGACTATAAAGGATACATTTCATTTGAATGGGTCAAAAGATGGTGCCTGGACCTTGAAGAGCCGGGGATCGTTTTCGCCCATTTTGCCGGTTATATGAAAAGCCTGCTTTAAAAAACAGGCAAAATATTTTCCGTATCTCTCAGGAAAGCCGGGTACGGGAAATATTTGAGCATACATGGAAGATTATGGTATCATTCTTGCGGATGTATAATCATTTTGCAGGGGTATACTGATGAAACGTTTAATAGCTTTTATGCTGTTCATAATTCTGATATTTCTAATTTCCGGATGCGGCGGTAAAGCCGCAACGGTTCACAAGGCGCAAGCCAGTCAATATAAGAATTCTTCGGTTGAGCTACCCAAAGAGGTAAAGTCCATAAATATAAATATCGATTCCGGAAGTCTGCAGATTTTTTGCTGGGACAAGCAGGAGATAAAATTTGAAGTTAAACATACGGCCAGGGACAACAGGACGGATGAAGAACTGGAAAAGCTGCTGAAAAGATATTCCATAGACTCGGGAATAAAGGACGGTACATTTGTTTTGTCCGTGGATTATGACGGAAAAATTAAAAATCCCAAGGACTTTTTCTCCGATGTAAAACTTACTGTTCCAAGGAAGATAAAGAACATTGCCTTGACGCAGGATACCGGCGATTTTACTCTGGAGGACAGATTTCAGGGCAATATAACGGCAGAGCTGGGCTCCGTAAATTCCGAGATAAAAGATATGGAAGGCAAGCTGGATCTAAAATGCCGGAAGGGCAATGTACGGCTAAATTCCGGTAAACTTTCGGACGGCTCGGGCGTGGCCGTAAATTCCGGGAATATATATGTTAAAACTGAATGCCACAATATGTCAAAATATTCATTCCAAACACAGACAGGAAATGTGGAGTTGAATTTTCCTGTGAGCTCGGCTATTCTTTTAGACGCCTTCGGATCAGTCCAGAATAACCAATTTGAGGGCGTTGACGGGGATATACTAATAAACGCGGGAACCAAAGCCGGGAAAATATCTGTAAATGGATATTGAAAAAAGTAAAAAATTAAATAAAAATACAAAATATAGAAAATAAATGTTGACAAAATGCAAAAATGTAATATAATGGAACTAAGCAATGATTCTTTTCTATCCAATTTTATTCACCAGACGGGTTAAATAAAGGAATTTACTTAATTATAATATACAGGAGAACTGGAGAAAATAATGTCCCTCATAAAAATATTGCTTCTTGACGACGATGATGAATACTCATCCAATCTGTGTAATTTTCTGACTCACAATTATTCCGAAACCATGCTTGTAAATTATTGCAGCGACGTATACAAGATAGAAGAATGGATCAAAAAGATAGACCCCGACATATTGCTTACGTGTGAAAAATATTACTGCCATGTCCGTGATTATTTTCAAAAAAACATCATTATCTTAACTTCAGGGACAAGCAGTGCGGAAATGGACAGCGTTCCTTCGGTCTATAAATATAGAAATGCGGATAAAATTGCAGGAGATATTGTCAACAGCTTCATTAAGGCAGGAAATATCATAAAAACCCAAAGTGAAAAAAACACAAAAGTCATTTCGGTATACTCTGCGGCCGGCAGTGTGGGAAAAACGTCAATAGCATCAGGGGTAGGCTCTATCTGCTCACTGTCAGGCCTCTCTGTCTTTTACCTGAATTTCGAACAGTTTCAATCAACTGAAATTTTCTTTTCCGGCAATTCTGAATATTCGGTATCGGATATAATTTATTATGCGAAAGACAGGGATAAGAATCTGACTTCAAAGATCAAAGCCGCAAGAGATCAGGACCCTGTTTCAAACGTATACTTCTTCAACAGGGCCGGCAACGTATTTGAATTAAACGAACTTGTTCCGGGAGATGTGGAATATATCGTTCAAAGTTTAAGGGAATGTGCGCAATATGACCTTGTAGTAATAGACATGGACTCTCAGCTCAGTAAAAATTCGCTGAAAATATTTGAACTGTCAGATGAAATCCTGTATATCCTGACTGATGAGGAAATATGTTTACATAAAACCAAATTGTTTATGGATAATATTAACTTATTATCTGATTCTTCCGCCCAAAATACTTTCTTAGCACATAAATTCGTATATGTTGCAAACAAAGTATCAAATCAGGCCCCCTCGGTCCTCAAACAATTCCAAGTCAACAAGTTCATTTCTATTATCCCGTTTGACTTAAAAAACACTTCTGTAAAAAGACAAATCTTTCAATCCGGGGGGCCTGAAATAATAAATAATTCTCTGAAGGAAATAGCCAGGAGATACATCATATAAGCAAGTGGCGGTTATCACAGGGAGGTAACCATGAATCAAAAAATTATCAGTGAAATTAAAGAGGATATCAGCGGGAAAATAGATTTAAAACGGAATTTTTCCGACGATGAAATCAATGAAATCATTGCGAAAACGGTTTTTGACAAGTCCAGACAGGTTCTCTTAAGCACACAGGAGAAAAAGCTGATCATAACCACGGTATTCAATTCTCTGCGCAGGCATGACATTCTGCAGCCCATTCTTGACGATCCTGAAGTAACTGAGATAATGATTAACGGTCCTAATAATATTTTCATAGAAAAATATGGCAGGAGCAGTAAATTTGAGTTGCGGTTCGAATCCGCCCGGAAGCTGGAGGATATTATCCAGGTCATGGTGACCGCCGTGAACAGGACAGTAAATGAGTCCAGCCCTATTGTGGATGCCAGGCTCAGGGACGGTTCCAGAATCAATGTGGTGCTTCCACCCATAGCCTTAAACGGGCCTATTGTAACAATCAGAAAATTTCCTGAAAAGCCCATTACCGTTGAACGGCTTATTGAACTGGGATCTCTGACCGTTGAAGCGGCGGAGGCACTGAAAAAGCTGGTGAGGGCAAAGTACAACATTTTTATATGCGGAGGGACCGGAAGCGGAAAGACTACCTTTCTCAATGCATTATCAAATTTTATACCCGGGGATGAAAGAATAATAACAATAGAAGATTCCGCGGAGCTCCAGATATTGAACATTCCCAATCTTGTGAGGCTTGAGACCAGGAATGCCAATCTGGAGGGCAAGGGAGAAATAACCATCAGGGAGCTGATAAGGACTTCACTTCGCATGAGACCGTCAAGAATAATTGTCGGAGAGGTGAGAGGAGCTGAGGCGATTGACATGCTCCAGGCTCTTAACACAGGACATGACGGTTCTCTTTCCACCGGTCATGCCAATTCCACCAGGGATATGCTTTCCAGACTGGAAACCATGATCCTGAGCTCTTCTGCGCTTCCTCTTGAAGCGGTGAGAAAACAAATGGCTTCGGCCATTGACATAATCATATTCCTGTCCAGGCTGAGGGATAAATCCAGGCGTACCCTGGAAATATCCGAAGTGCTGGATGAAGGAGACGGGCGGATTGGGCTTAATACACTTTTCGTTTTTGAAGAAACCATTCCGGGCGGAATGTCCTCGGAAGCCGTTTCAGGCTGTCTTAAAAGAACTGCAAATCCTCTGATGAATAAGCGGAAGTTAATAAATTCGGGTATATTTGATGAAATATAGGAGTGGTGCGTTTGATTGATTATGATTCGTATGCTATTCCGGTCAAAATGAAAATACTTTATGCCTCCGGAGCGGCTCTGGCCGTCTTTGCCGTAGCATACCTGTTCTACAGGAGCATTCTGCTGTCTGTACTGCTCTGTCCTCTGGGTATTTTTTATTTAAAATACAAACGGAAGCAAATAATTCTGAAACGGCGGTACGAGCTGAATCTGCAATTTAAAGATTTGCTGACCTCGCTGTCGTCTTCACTGTCAGCCGGCAAAGCCCTTGAAAATGCTTTTTCAAATGCGCTGGAAGACCTGCTTGTGCTGTATCCAAATGATGATGCCTATATAATAAGGGAAACCAGCGTGATAATTCATAAGCTTTCCTTAAATACAGCCGTTGAGGAGGCCATAAGCGACCTGGCAAAGCGCTCAAAGCTTGAGGATATAATGAACTTTTCGGATGTGATCCACATCTGCAAAAGAACCGGAGGCAACCTTATAGACGCAATAAAAAATGCCTCGGGCATAATCAGCGATAAAATAGAGATGAAACAGGAAATAGAGACCCTTCTTACGTCCAGGAGGTTCGAACAGAAAATATTGAATATAATGCCTGCGGCCATGATACTTATTCTGTCACTTACGGCGCAGGACTATATAGAACCGGTATTCACCACTGTGCAGGGAAGGCTGGCTATGACGTTTTGCCTGTTCCTGCTGATGATATCATACTTTCTTTCATCCAAAATCATGAATATTAAAATGTGAGGGCACCATGTTTTTTATTAAAATATCAATTCTAGTAATCTTTTTTGGCCTGATCACAGCTTTTATAGTGATCCTTTTCAGGAACTATTCCCTATATTCGGATTATGTATCGGCTCTGGACAGAAAAGAGTTCTTTTTGAAAGAGCTTTTCCCCTTTGGACTTTATTTCCTGGATAGATGCGGTTATACTTTCAATTCGTCCTATGACAGGAAAACGCTGAGTTATATGGGTGAAATATACGGACAGGAGTATTCGGCTTTTTACGCCAGAGTGTTCTATGCAAATAAAATAGTGTTGCTGGCGCTCTGTGTAATAACTGAATTTCTGGTGGGAGGGCTGTCAATGCCCGACAGGACTCTGCCGGCATATATGCTGCTATTGTCCGGAATATTTTTCATATACGGTGATTTCAAGCTTAAAAACAGGGTCCGGAAAAGAAGGCTCCACATACAGCTGGAATTTCCGGAATTTATTAATAAGCTTACCTTGTTGCTGAACGCAGGGCTGACCATGTCCAAGGCATGGGAAAAGATTTCTGCGGACAGAACACCGGAAAGCGACGGCGGGCAGAAAAGCTTTTACCTGGAAGTCGAAAAGACGGTTTCCGAAATAAAAACCGGAAAAAATGAAGAAGAAGCTTTCAGCCAATTTGCCAAAAGGGCAAAAACGCCTGAAATTTCAAGACTTATGTCTACTATTATGCAAAATACCAAAAGAGGCGGCAATGACCTGGTGCTTTCACTCAGGCTGCAAGCGGGCGAATGCTGGGAAATGCGGAAGAATGCAATCAGAAGAATGGGGGAGGAAGCTTCCACAAAGCTGCTTTTTCCCATGATGCTAATGTTTTTCGCTATTGTCATAATCGTTGTGACACCTGCTGTTATTTCAATGCAGGGTATAAGGTGAAGGGATAGGAGGCTTCAGCCTCAAACCCGAACTATCGGCTTTCAGCCGATAGTAATTGACTTCATAGAAATTCGTAGAAGGGGGGGATAGTAGTATGGTTTCCGTATTAAAAAGATTTTTTTCAGAGGAAGACGGCATGGGGACGGTGGAGATAATTATAATCATCGCAGTTCTCGTAGGAGTGGCTTTGCTGTTCAGAAAACAGCTCATCAACTTTGTAAACGGGATAATTGACAATCTGTTTCCGGATGCAGGCAAGCTTGAAAATAACAAGACCGGAACCCAGGGAACACTGGCAGATTAGTAAAAAGGCCATGACAGCATGTCCTGTTTCATGGCATGAGATTTAGAAGTCATGCCATGTTCAGGCTCAATTGGAAGGTGGTAAACATAATGCCGACAGCAGAAAAACTTAAATTTACTCTGAAGGGCAGCTTTACAGTTGAAGCTGCAATGATTTTTTCGGTGGTTTTCATACTTGTTGCCGCTCTGGTATATGTTTTCATAATAATGTATCAGTATTCTGTACTTCAAAGCGCCGCAGACAGAGCGGCCAATATGGGGGCATATTATTATGTAAATACCAATGGTGCAGGATATATTTCCGGGAATGGCACAGAGCTTTACTGGAGAATAGCGGACAGCCATTCCAAAGAGAAGGAGAACAATTTAAAGGAGCATATTTTTCAAAGCTTTGAGCCTCCGGTCATAGCTTCATCCAAAAGCGTGGAAATTGACACTGCGCATACCTTTCTGCTGAAACAGCTGAAAGTTGGAATAGAAGAGCAATACCGGTTTCCGGTAGGGGATTTATTCGAGGTTTTTGGCATTTCCCCATGGCTGAAAATGAAAGCGGAGACGATGGCGCCACTGGATGACAATGCTGAATTTGTAAGGAATCTGGATATGATCACAGATATCAAAAATTGTATTGCCAACAGCGACAATAAATGGATTGGCCAGGGCGCTGCGGCCAGCGACATCATAGACGGGCTTTTAAGCCGAAAGCCTGGACAGGAGGACGGATGACCAATTTGCTTTTAAAAAATAACAGAGGTTCCATTACGGTTTTTATGAGCATAGTTTTATCGTCGGTTTTTTTGATTACAGGTATTTTTACAGATGCCGCAAGATTGAGGCTGGCCCGGGCTCAGATACAGAGGGCGGGAAAAACGGCGCTTTTGTCCATGCTGGCGGGCTATAACAACAGCTTGAAGGACCAATACGGGCTTTTCGGAATTTATGCCGACAACGACAGCTTCCGCGATGGATTTGAAGAATACTTTTCAAAAAACCTGAACCTGGATAATCAGAATTTTTTATATGACTACGCCGTTGAAAGTGTGGAGCTGGAACAGCCGTACAATCTTGAAAACAGGGCTGTGTTTGAAAACCAGATCATGGAGTTCATGAAATACCGGGCGCCTTATGAATTTGCTTCAGATTTGATAAAAAAGGTGGAGGGTATAAAAGGCATTTCCGGAGGGGCAAAGGTTTATTCGAAGAAGCTGGAAACCGACAAAAAAGCAAACAGTATAGGCGAGCTGCAAATGTTTCTGGAGGATAAAACCGGAAAAATCAATAAGTTTGACATAACGGCAAAACTGGGTGAATTGAAAAACAAATATTTAGATCAAAATTCCGTTTATGCCCGGTTCAGCCAAAAACTCAATGAACTGCAAAAGCTTTATTCCGGCGAAAAGGACAGGCTTGCAAAAGATGAACTCATGAGGGAAATAAGCTCGGTTCAGAATGAATTGTCAAATATAGGCAGGACAAAGGAGAAAATAAAAAATGCCGTCATAGAGAGCATAGACCAGTTTAAATCGCTTAATTCCGAGGCTGTTGAAAGCAGTGAGAGGATAGTAGCTCAGAAGGGGGAGCTGCTGGAAATAATAGATGAAGAGCTGCTGGATACTTTAATTGATCAGAACGGTATAAAGGAGCTTCAGGAGAGTTATGGGAAGAGCTTGCTGGATTTTAGAAATAAAATTGCCCAGGACAACGCCGGCGCGATAATAGATGAATTGGAGAAAAATATAATAAACTGTGAGGACCTCAAAAAACAAATAGAAACCGGTACTGAAGATTTCCTCGGCTCATTGGACCAGATGTTTCAGACAGGCGGCATCACATACGCCTTTAATAAAGCCGGGCCGTCTGAGTCGGAGGATGAAGATAACAGAGGCAAGGCGAAGCAGGCATTACAGACAGCCTTTGATGTAAAAGGCGATTTAAAGGCTATAGAAAGTGAACAGCTGGAACAGCTGCCGTCGCGAAAAACCCGATATGAGGAGGAAAATACCGGATGGGACGGTGCTGACTTCGGAAACGGTGAAGGCATCTCGTCTCAGCTTGATTACCTGGAGGGAAAAGAAAGCGGACTGGGGCAAATAGCCTCAAATATCACGGAGCAGCTCTATTTAACTGAATACATCATGGGGATATTTAAACACGGCGTACCGCTTTTAAAGGATGAGGAGAACAGCCGTGCGTACAACCTCAGGTCCGGGGACAAAACGGAAAGAGATGCATTTTTTACAAATTATGAGGTTGAGTATATTATTAACGGAAACAGAGATGAAGCGGTCAATGCCAAACTGGTGAAGGCAGAAATTCTTTCAATACGGCTTATCTCAAACATCATGCACATATACGCCGATTCCTCAAAGATGACAAGAGCAACCGCACTGGCGGCGGCACTGAGTTCGTGGAACGCAGGCCTGTCAACTCCCCTGGTTGAAACAGCAGTTGTGTTCTCATGGGCCATGCTGGAGGCATTGTATGATCTGGACAGGCTTGGAGAAGGTGAAAAAATACCGCTATTCAAGACAAAAGAGCAGTGGAAGACTGACCTGTCAGGAGCGGTTGATGAAAAGAAACTTGAGGCTTCGGATAATGATCCCTTATATCTGAGCTACCAGGATTATTTGAAAATATTTCTTTTATTGACGGACAAAGATAAAAAGCTGGCAAGGGTCCAGGATCTGGTGCAATTGAACATGGGTTTCTCATGCTCCGGTTTCATGCTGGAGGATTCATGGGTCTTTCTGAAAGCTCAGACTGCAGTGTCCGTCAAGAATCTGTTTGCGGCCTTTCCCTCGTTTACCGCCGTGACCCGAAGAAATATATCCCGGACATATATAAGTGAAAATGTATTTATAGGCTATTGAAAAGACAGGGGGCCGGATTTGGATAATAAAAAAGTTGGCCTGAGGGCGTCAATAACCATAGAAGCGGCAATCTTACTGCCCTTCCTTATAATTGCGATAATGTCCTTCGTATTCATAATAAAGGCTTATTATACAAGTGAAATCATACAGCAGGCCATTACGGGAGCATGTGAGGAAATGAGCGTATACAGCCTGTTGTATTACGAAACCGGAGCCGAAGAAATCATAGGAGGAATTGAGAAATTCGGTAATTCTGAAGCTGCCGGAAGGGCAACCGGCGGCAATGAGCTGACCTCATACATACAACAGCTGAGTAAGGATGCCACAGATTATGTAAGGGCCAATACAGTCCTGATACCTCTTGCCAAAATACTTGTGGGAAAAAAGCTGGAGGTCAGCTATTATGACAGTGTTGATAACAGATTGAAGGGGCTTAACCTGGAGAAAGGTTTCGGCAGTCTTGACTTTTCCGGCAGCAAAATGCTGGAGGACGGTAAAAATATTGAAATAATTGCAAGATATGAAATGCGGTTCCCATTTCTTTCGGAGCTGCTGCCTGTCATAAAAATAGAACAGAGGGCTT
The DNA here is from genome assembly GCA_023397905.1 of Bacillota bacterium. Classification (GTDB taxonomy): domain Bacteria; phylum Bacillota; class Clostridia; order Acetivibrionales; family DSM-1351; genus Ruminiclostridium. The sequence continues at coordinate 20,978 of JAEWSZ010000062.1, forward strand.
TGGCCTGTGTCTGGGCAGGAGAAGACGGCATAAACGGAAGTGAAGATACACAGGACCAGGGACAGGGTATCTGGGACATGCCTGATTTAAAACGCGGACGTGAAATCCGGAAACTGCAGGGGGCAAATCTGCCTTTCAACTTTCCGACTGTAGCGAAATTTCAGAATGGTAGGGTAACCGGCATCAAAAGTCTCAATATGGACGAAGCATATTATCAGAATCCTAAAAACCTGGAATCAAAGATCATGAGCTATATAAACAAACTGGAGGACTTTGAGGGCGGTATGTCGGGAAGCGTATCCATAGGCGCCAATGAAATATCCGGAAAGGAGCTGGTTCTTGTAATCCCGGAGACCCAGCTGACCTCCGCCCAGCAGACCACCGTTGATAAATGTGTACAGGCCGCCGGCCGCAAGGGCATAATCTTAAAGGTCATCAAAGCATATGGAAGGCAGGGAGGACAAGGCGAACAAAGCGACGGTCCGGACGGCAATGCGGCTGACAAGGTAGACAGCGGGACAAACACTGTTTCCCTTGATAAGGAAAAAACAGAAACTCAGGACTGACAGAGAAATCAAGTGATAGAGGGGTGCAAAATGGGACAGGATGTATCGTCCGCCGCAATATTCATATTATTGGCAATCCAACTGGCGGCAGCGGTTTTTGATGTAATATATAGAATAATACCTGTTAGGCTGGTAATAATCTCAGCTGCGGCCGTGGTGGTTTTATCATTTATATTTTATAAAAGAAATGCCTTAAATGAGCATCTGCTGGGAGGCATAGCCGCACTTGCCGTTATGGCCGCGCTGGTGCTTGTCTCCAGGAGACAGATAGGCGGAGGAGATCTGGCTTTGATGGCAATAACGGGTTTTTTCGCAGGAAGCGGCAGGTTTTTTGCCATACTGTTTTTATCGGTTCTGCTTTCAGGCATGTATTCATTAATTCTGATAATCACGGGCAGGGGGACAAAAAAGACGGAGGTGCCGTTTGCCCCGTTCATAATGGCGGCAACGGCAATCGCGGTAATATGGGTGCGGTGAATACCCCGTGAATGCTGGGGAGTAATTCTCTCCACATGTCATGCCTGTTTCATCCCGGGCAGCACAGACCGTTTCTAAATAAATTTTACAGGAGTGAAAGGCTAACGGTGTCCAAATGGATAAAAATTTTAAAAATAATTTTACGGTTTCATATGAAAATAACTCAACTTCAAACTACCTGATTCTGAGAACCGGCAGCTGCGGACGCCCGTCGGATTATCAGGCTCAGATGCTGCTGAACAACAAAATCAGCGGCCTTCTGGACTTTAACATAAATTATATGGGAGAGGTCATAAACTGCTTTTATAATATAACTTCAAAATGTACTCTGGGCAGTTTTATGTCCAGGAAGCGTTTTTCCAGAAACGGGTTTTTAATTGTACTGCTGAACATAATAAATAATATATGCAATCTCAGGAATTATCTTTTATATGAAAATAATGTCCTGCTGGATGAAAGCTTTATATATGTTGAACCTGAAAAATCAGAAATATATTTTGTATATTTGCCATTTCCCGGCTGTAAAAATGACATTAAGACCTTTTTTACAAAGCTGATAGTGGAGCTGGCGAATTTCTGTGAAGAGGACAGCGACAATTATATCCAGAAACTTCTGGAGGCTATAAAGGACGAACTTTTCAGTCTCAGCAGCTTTAAGGCTTTAATCGAAAATCTTTTAGGTGAAGAGATAAAAAACTGCAGTCCGGACAATGGCGTCCAGGCTGTGGAAAAAGGCAGGCCTCAGATTGAAAGGGACCTTGAAGGGAAATTAAAGAATAAAACAGCACAGGCAAATGGAAATATAAAATTTCCGGAGCTGCCCGTGAACGAAAAAACAAAGAAAGGGGGAGCAGGCTCTTCAAAAAAGGGCGGAATCGATTTGCAGAAGCAGGATAAAAATAAAGTCAAATCAGGTCCCAAGGAGGGCGTGAAGGCTATAAGCTTTTATCTATGCCAGCCATTATTGATCATACTGTTCATAATGGCGGTAAAGGGCAATCTTGTCAAGGAATCCGATAATCCTAAAATTACATTCATAATTTTACTGCTTATATTAATAGCAGTGGATGTACTTATTTTCAGATTGGTGAAGGAAAAGTGGGGCACGGCTGAAAAAGACTCTGCAAAGGGGGTGCTGAATTATATATCGGATAGGATGAAAAACTCCCCAAAGCCTGCAATACATGAAGAATCCATCAGTAAAAACGTGGCCGCCAATGCGGACATAAAAGAAAAAACAGGACGGCCCGGCTCGGAAAATACATACAGGGGGGAGACTGAAATTATTAAGAAGGCTGAAATAAAAGCGGCCCCATATTTAAAGGAAAAGGAAGGAGACGCTGTAATAGAGCTGGATAAAAAAAGTTTGCTTATCGGAAGGATGGAGAGCTTTGTGGACTATGTCATAAGCAACAGCGCAATAGGAAAAATCCACGCGGAGCTTTCAGCCGGGAATGGAGAATTCTATGTCATGGACTGCAATTCCAAAAATGGCACCTTTATAAATGATGTCAGAATAACTCCGAATACGAAAAGCAGGTTGAACAACGCTGACATTGTCAGATTCGCAAACAAGGAATTTGTTTTCTGCTCCGCCGGAGGCCCGGGAAACAATATAGCTTTAAAGGAGATGACATCGGCGGGAGGAACGGTCTGATGGAGTCAAATCTGATCAAATACGCTATTCTTTTCTGCCTTCTGGCGCTTTCCTTATACACCGACCTGAAGGAATCAAAAATCAGGAATAAGCACATAGCTTTTTTCGCGTTGGCGGGAGTTACGTTCAACTTTATTTATTATGGGGTAGAAGGACTGAACATAAGTGCCGGGGGAATTCTTATTCCTGTTATGCTTCTTGGGATTTTCTTCTGCCTGAGGTTGATAGGAGCAGGGGATATAAAGCTTTTCAGTGCAATAGGAGCGCTTCTGGGATGGAAATGCGGCATTTATATAATGGCATATTCATTTTTGTTTGCCGGCATAATTTCATTTGCGGGCCTGCTGAGAAAGAGGGAAATAAGAAGCACATTTTCGGATTTTTATGGAGAGATCAGGCTGTGCATTTATACTAAGAATTTTATATGGCTTTCAGGCCGGAATAAAAAACACATCATCAGACTTTCGCCTGCCATTGCCATGGGAGTGTGCTTTCAGCTTCTGACGGGACTGTATTAACAGAGCTGCGTTTACATTTTTTATAAAGATAAGAGCTTTTCATAATATCTTTTATCTCCTATAGCTATAGAACCCCATTTGGGTATTTTATAACCGCCGATTTGGTCGTATTGTATGTCGAGTCCCCACAAAACCATATGTTTATTTTTAAATATCCGGAATCCAAATTTGCTTGAAGCTTCTATATCAATCAAATCATAATTACATAGCATATTCAACAAATCATTACCAGGTATTTCCCAGGTATTAATACCGAGGAGCTTTACATATATGGGAGGAGGTGCTGCGGTTTCAATAAACGTGAGTGTATCATCATATTCATAAGTAAATTGCAGAGAGTTCCTTAAATAGCAATCTGTTTCACTGCTTCTTTGGATAATATCTATCTCTCCAAATTTTTTGGCCATTATCTCTTTAACGTCTTCTCTGCTGATACCGAAAGGAATATCTTTAAGACCAAAATTCGGAATCAGTTCAATTTCAATTTTTTGATTGGTTGAATCGGACATATTACACTTCACTCCCTGCTGAATTAAATGCTGTAAAATTTAATACTGCAGCTCGCTCGCAGAATAAATTCAGTTGTAAATTATACCATGACGTTTTCAGCGTCTCCGCACAGCTCCATTATGGAGTCAAATTTTTCTCTGGCGTCTTCGTATCCGGTTTTGTGCAGCTTTCTGAGGTTTTCTGGATTTTTTTCAAACCTTGATACCTCGACGGGGTTTTTAGGTCGGATAATAATTGCCTTACCGGCTTTTTCAAGCTCTTCCGCAAGCCGTATGCTGTCATTGTAGTGTATATGCCTGTTTTTAATGGTTTCCGCCAGGCGAGGATATTTCCTCAGGGCCAGCTTGCTGACCGGATATAATCTGTTTTTCTGCTTTACATAGCCGTCATGCCGTGTCAGGACTATTATATGCTTGTCAAAGCCGCTTTCAACGGAATAGTGGACGGGGATGGAATCGGACGGACCGCCGTCCGCAAGATATCTGCCGTTTACTTCCACTATGGGCGAAACAAGGGGGATGGAGCTGGAAGCCCTCACATATATATCGTCTATGCGCATATCGTTTATTGGAGAATAAAAAGCCTTCCCGGTTTCACAGTCGGTGCAGACCGCAGTCAGTCTGCAGTCGGAGTCTCTAAATTTATCATATTCAAAGGGGAGGAGCCTGTTTGGAATATCGTCAAAAAGAAAATCCATATTGAATATGGAACCCCTGGTGAAGAAGCCCAGCAGGCTGACATAACGGCTGTCTGAACAAAAGCCCGCATTTATCTCAAGAGACCTTCCTCGCTGGCCCGATATGTAGGAAACAGAATTGCAGGCGCCGGCCGAAACGCCAATTATATCTTTAAAGACAAGTCCCCTGTCCATAAAATAATCCAGTACCCCGGAGGTGTACAACCCCCTCATGCCGCCTCCTTCTAAAATCAAGCTCACTTTTGACATCCTGAAATTACACTCCCTTGACAATCTACACGTAGATTTATAGCTTATTACTATATTTCTCACTGAATTATACCTCTTTTTTTAGGTATATTCAACAATGCTTTATTTGGCGTTTTCATGGATAATATATATTGGAACTATTTATTTATAAAGCTTTGGACCAATTATGCGCTTACATATTCAGATATATTGGACTGGGGGAAATTTGCAATAATGCCTACAATAGTCGAGTACTCGTACGGAAAACTGTTTCAATATACTATGAAAGCTATAAATCCCTTTAAAAAGGCTATTATGACAACCGAATGCATTGTGCACAAGGTTATTAATATTCAGGCTTTGGAGATTTTATACAATGACAATTATTTGGAGCAATACAATTTGTTTTCACAATATCTGACCGAACTCAATCTGGGCGTTGTGTGGGCGGATCAGGATTTCAAAAGCTCGGGACACTTCTACAATCCTATTAAAGACCGAGGTCTCTATGGAAACACAAATGCCCTTACACTGTCCGTAAATTATTATACCTTTGCACTGAGCTATCTGAATTCGGGAGATCTGAAAAGAGCCATGTTTTTTCTGGGGGCAGCAGCCCATCTGGTTCAGGACATGACAGTGCCGCAGCATGCAAATATAAAGCTTTTGCAGGAGCATCACAAGTTTGAGAAGTTTGTGAGGGATACTTTTTACAGAAATCCTGATTACACGGCGGACAATAAAGGCTGTTATCTGGAAAGTATTGAGGAATTCATACGGCATAATGCGCTATGTGCCATAAAGTCCAATAAAAGATTGAGCAGCATTGAGGAAGATGAGGAAAGATACTATGCGCAGGCCCAATATTCGCTTCCGTTAGCCCAGAGAAGCACGGCCGGCCTGTTTTCCATGTTTTATAAGGACTCCCAGGAAAACGAAGAACAGCTATACGGAGAAAATCTATAATATCATAATAAAAGTCCCTATGGTGATAAATATCCCGCCAAGCACGGTTTTGACGGTCACCGCTTCTTTTAGGATGATGAAAGCCAGGACCATGCTTATTACCACACTGAATTTATCCACGGGAACTACCTTTGAAGCCTCTCCGATCTGAAGCGCCCTGTAGTAAAAAAGCCAGGACAGGCCTGTAGCGATACCTGAAAGCACAAGGAAAATCCAGCTCTTCATACTGATATTGGGGATTCCATGCTGGGAGCCTGTTATGAATACAAGACCCCATGCCATCAGCAGAACTACCGCGGTCCTTATGGCTGTGGCGAGATTTGAATTGATCCCGCTGATCCCTATCTTTGCCAGAATGGATGTCAGCGCGGCAAAAAGCGCCGACAGTAATGCGAAAATAAACCACATACCCTTGCCCCCCTTAGTTTCCGATGTCAAGCCCGGACACCTCCCATATGTAAAATCCGTCGTATACTCATACCATAAATAATTCCAAACTAATATACTTCTAAAATTAGCATATTATCAGACTTAATTCAATAAAAACAGGTTCAATAAAAAAATGCCTTATATGACAATGCTTCTTTTAAATTTGAAAAAGAACAGTTATAATTTTTATATTGTGGAATTTTATAGATTCAGATGGTATTATTTATTCAGAAGGGGACAAGCACATGAAATCTTATAGAAAAGAATTATATTTTAATATACCCATGCGAAGGGCTTACGTGAACATTACCGGGCAGGTTCAGAAATGTATTGATGAAAGCGGAGTAAAGGAAGGTATGGTGCTGGTAAACGCTATGAATATCACGGCCAGCGTTTTTATTAATGACGATGAAGCCGGGCTGCACCAGGATTTTGAAAAGTGGCTGGAGAATCTGGCGCCGGAGAAGCCATACAGCCAATACGAGCATAACGGCTTCGAAGATAATGCCGATGCCCATCTGAAAAGGCAGATAATGGGCCGTGAAGCGGTTGTGGCCATTACAAACGGAAGGCTTGATTTTGGGACCTGGGAACAGATTTTTTATGGAGAATATGACGGCAAGAGGGAAAAAAGGGTTCTTGTAAAGATAATCGGCGAATAATGGATATATACAGAATAATGGACACATACATATGAAAAATACATATTTATTTATAGCTACGCTCATAGCCTATCTTGTGAAGGGGATAACAGGGTTTGGAAATACTCTGGTAATGGGGCCCCTGTACTCATTTGCGGTGGAAAACAGGATAACCACCCCCATTGACCTTATATTCAGCATACCAACCAATATTTATATGGTGTGGAAGGAAAGAAAGAGCATTTCACTCAAAGCGGTGGTACCATTGTCCGTTATGCTTATGGCTGGTATCCTCCCGGGGACGTTTTTACTGAAGTTCGGATATGATTGGGTCCTCAAATCAGTATTGGGGATCGTAGTGATTTTGATGGCGGTGGAAATGCTTACAAGGAAACAGGCGCAGGTTCCCAAAAAGCCCAGCCCGGTATTTCTTGTCACCTGCGGCATTTTATCCGGCATACTGGCAGGCATGTACGGGATAAGCGCTCTTCTGATCGCGTATATAAGCCGTACCACCGACAACAGAAGTCAATTCAGAGGGAATATATGCTGTGTTTTTCTGGTTGATAATTTTTTCAGATTGTTTTTATACTGGTTTTCAGGTATTTTAAATAAGGATATTTTTATGCTGGCGCTGATCCTTTTGCCGGCAGTCGTTCTTGGGATGATGATCGGCGTGAGGATTGACAAAAAGGTCGGGGAGAGGTCGGTAAAGAATTTTACCGTTGCCTTGCTGATTTTCAGCGGTCTTGTTTTGATTTTAAAAAGTATCTTATTTCATTAATTCAGGAGGTAGCAAAATGAATGAATGGGGTCCGGTAGTCGGAATTTTAGGTATTACCGCATTGATAGTTGCGCCATTTATAGTCAACAAAATTATCAAGTTTAAATTGGAGGTGGCCAGAATCAATGCCCAAACAACTTTAAAGGCTGAGGAGATACGTGCAAAAAACCAACTGAACATAGAGACGATCATTAGCCGGGAAAATAAACCGCATTTGAACGACTATCATAACGACGGAGAATATCTTGATTCGCAAGAAAGAATCAAAAGAAGGGTATAGATGTGCAGAAAAGATGAAGATTCAAAAAATTAAGGAGCGCGGGATATTATTTATATTTGACTCGTTTGGGTGGAATTTAAATGTACATCTTATATTGGGGAAAAGATACAATTATTTGATTGATACCGGACTTGGACCACTTTGTATAGAACCTGTCAAGGAATATATTGTTGGCGGGGATAGGCCGCTAATGGTGATTAACACCCATTACCACTGGGATCATATATGGGGAAACGCTTCTTTGAAAGATTCGGTGATTATTTCACATAAGCTGTGCAGAGATAAGATTAAAGCCGAATGGGATGCCATGTTGGAAAAAAACAGGCAGTATTGCTGCGGCAATGTTGAGATGCGTCTGCCTGACATAGTTTTTGACAGTGAACTGTATTTCCCGGAAGATAAAGTCAGAATCCTGTATACGCCCGGGCACACTATTGATTCCATCAGCGTAATGGATGAAGAAGACAGGGTCATAAACCTTGGCGACAACATTGGAGATACTGTTGAGGAAATCGTACCGAATATTTATTCTGAAAAGGATATTTATGTTGATACACTTTTAAAGTACAGTAAAATGGATTTTGATTTCTGTGTTTCGGGCCACAATGACGTATTGGGAAAGAACGTAATTAAGGACATATTGAAAGCAATATGATAAAGCTATATATTAATACCGTCAATATCATCTGAAATTATTTTATAGGATTAGAGGCTGGAACAAATGAAAATTGTGAAAATAGACCCGGAAATGTCCGGTGACTTTTTGAAATTGCTTCTGGAGTTGGATAATGAGACTAAATATATGATGTTTGAGCCGGGAGAGAGAACCATAACTTCCGAACAGTTGAAGGCGAGGCTTTCCGGTGATGACAGCGATGGGATTTATTTTGGGATTGAAATGGACAACGGGCTTGTGGGATTTATAAGCACAGCCCGGGGAGCCTATAAAAGGATTCGCCATAGCGCATATATTGTGGTGGGGATCCTCGAAAGATACACCGGCAAAGGGATGGGAAAGCTTCTTTTCGAGGAGGTTGAAAAATGGGCGGTAAGTCATGGCCTGACCAGACTGGAGCTGACGGTGATGTCCCACAATAAAAGGGCAATAAGGCTGTATGAAAAGATGGGCTTTGCCACGGAAGGTACAAAGCTGAAAGCCATGGTGATCGACGGCCGGTATGTTGATGAATATTACATGGCAAAGCTTTTATAGCGGAGAAAACAGGAGGCTTGAGACAGGTATTTTTATAGGGCAAAAATACCTGCGCGCCTTTGTCAATTTATCCCTGTAATGTGTATAAAGTGGGTCTTATAAGCGTTTTTCGTCCAGGGGAGATTCCAGGCGTCAAATGTGTGGGTGGCTATAACAGGTTCATAATTTTTATAGGTACTGTCATACACCATTCCCACAACAATCGCCGAATGCTTTATACCGGAGTTGGGAGACCACTCGTACTGTATGATGTCTCCATAAGTCATAAATTTGCCGATTTCAGCCGTATATGTGTAATCGCCGGAGATGACCTTTTCTGTTCCTTTGGGACCGAATTCATTTGAGTTGTAATTGCCCAGCAATATATAATTCAGTCCCCGCGCAATGCTCCAGGTCCAGGAGTAGCTGTCTGCCGAAGTTCCGGAGGCCCCTTTGTAATACCACTGGTATGAGCCGGTCATGTCATTTTTTGCATTTCCCGCCCTCAAGCACTGAGAAATGAAATTTGTACAATCCCCGCCCTCCCATGTCTGATCCCCAAGATTTACATAGGCCTTGGAATAAGTTTTCCAATGCTCCTTTGCCCAGTTGTAAGCCCCTGCTCTGTTGTATTCGTCGGGATTCCGAAAGGTTATTTTATCCTGCATATTATCGGGAATCAATCTGGAGGGCCTGCTCCTTTTGGAACTGTCCAGGGCCGCTCCCGCTTGCTTTTTCAGTATTTCCACAGCTTCTGACAAACCGGCGGTATCTTCATTGATGCAATCGTCGGAAGGCCCCCTCTGGGTCATATACTTGTCGCTGATAATTTTCCACTTGAAGTTTTCTTTGTTCAGAACTATGAGGTGCTTCTCATAGTTTACTCCCATAATGGGCTTTCCCAGGGCATTTGAGGCATTCCAGTATATCTCTGTCTGGAGCAGAGCTTCGATGGTTGCTGTATTTTTAGCCGCAGAGGCATGGATTATTTTTACTCTGGGCGATACCTTTTCAATTGCGTAATTATTTGAAGCATAGGGTATCAGATAGTCCTGCAGTAAATACATTTTTGTGAACAGAAGAAATTTTTTTGAATCGGGCCACTGCTCCGAATAATACTTATCAATGGAATCCAGATTCCTTGAAACCAGTGAGTACATCTTTTCACAAAGATATTTGCTGACGGTTTTTGCCGGATTTGAAGCGGCGGCATTGATTGGAAACGGGACAGCGACAGTGATTGACAATACAAGTACAAAAAACAAAACCGCTTTAAATTTGAATGTTTTGAACATAAATTCACCCCTTGATTAAGTATTTCCAAAGCCCAAAATTGTTATGCTCCATGTATAAACCGGATTATATTGGAAAATAATAGATAAATAGGTAAAGTCAATTATAAATATTTTTTACATTCAGGAGAGCTTCGAGAAAATATGGATAAAACCCATAACGTTAAATCTGATAAAAACCATTATGTATTTAAAATTTTAGTGCTTGCATTAATTTGCGCAACAGCAGTTCTTTCGTTTTATTGCCTGAAAATCAATGACGTTTTAAACGCGTACAAGGAAAAGTACAACGATGAATATGTATCGGCAATGCTTATATTAAAATCAAACCACTCGCTTACCGATAACAGCAACTCATATAAAGACCAAAGTGAAAAGCTGGATAAAGAAAATTCAGAACTGAAAAAGCAGCTGGAAGAATTAAAGAAAAAGAACAAACAGCTGGAAACAGCCAAAAATGAACTGGCAGGGGATAACCTTGAGCTGCAGAAATCCCTGAAGAAAGCCGCGGCGGTGGGAGTAACTCCCCAATCCTACAACATTTATGAGGGCAATACCCTTGAGTCGGCAAATAAAAAGGGGACATACCTGGGAAAATTCCTTGGCACAGCCTATACGCCTTCCAGTGAAGAATGCGGAAACAACAAGGGAATAACCAGCTCCGGACAGCCGATAATACCCGGGGTTTCCATAGCCGTAGACAAAAAGCACTGGCCCTATGGGACGGTTTTTTATATCAAAGGACTGGGATATACGGTCGCCATGGATACGGGCAGCGCCATAAAGGGCAAAAAAAGATTTGATTTTGCTGTACTGGACAGGGATTTTGCCTATGAGCTGGGAGAGGAATACTACGATGTATATCTGGTCAGGCTGGGCAACGGAAAAATCGACAAATCCCTTCTGTCATAATTAATACAGTATCAGGCATATAATAAAATGTATGGAAATATTGACTGATTCGGATATAGGGTATATAATACCAATATAAATTTAATATATTTATCGCTGAATTATAGCTTTGGTCTATAAGCGGGGGAACCATTTTATGGGGTGAATCCTGAATTGCATTCAGGTAGGGTTAGTCTCTTACAACCCGAATCCGTCAGCTAACTTCGTAAGCGTTGGGGAGAAAGTGAATGAACTAATTATGTTCTATCCAATGCTACAGTTTTTTTAACTGTAGCTTTTTTAATCCGTGTGTCCGGTGTGGACGGGATACACCAGTCAATTTTTTGCAGGATAAAAGGATCTATTCATTTTCTTCAGTTAAATTTAATCATTATTATCAACCACTTATCAAAAGGAGGGGTCTTTGTATGATTAAAGTTTGCATCTCGGGTTTAGGCCGCACGGGAAAAGAAATAGCCAGGGCTATTTTAGCTCAGGATGATATCCAGCTTGTTTCGGCAGTTTGCAGTCCCACAAGCAAATCAAGAAATATGGATCTGGGTCAGGTATTGGGAATTGATAATACAGGTATTATCATCAGAGGTTCTGACAATCTGGAGGAGCTGATTTTCAGAAACAAACCGGATGTGGTGATTGATTTTTCCAATCCAAAATCTGCGCTGAAAAATGCATTGATATTTTCAAAATACAGAGTAAATATCGTTATTGGAACAACGGGCTTCACGCCGTATGAGCTTAAAAAAATATTTGTTTTGACCAGGAAATATAAAAATGGGATAGTGTACGCTCCCAATATTACCCTGGGAGTAAATGTGCTGATGCTGCTTTCAAATCTGACGGCAAGTCTTCTGAACAGCTATGATTTTCAGATCACGGAGGTTCACCACAAAAAGAAGCTGGATTCCCCGTCGGGTACGGCCAAAAAAATTGCGGCTGAAATCCAGGGGGGACTTAAAAATTCAGGCATAAGTATGCCTGCCGTGGAAATACCCATAAATTCAGTCAGAGCGGGCGGGGTCATAGGAAAGCATGAGGTCATGATAGTGGGGGAAGAGGATAAAATTGAAATAAGCCATGAGTCCTTTTCCAGAAGGGCATTTGCCCAGGGAGCTATCAAGGCCGCCAAGTTTATTCATAAGAAATCAGGCTATTTTGAAATGAGAGATGTACTTGATCTGGAAAAGGTATTGGGTACATATATCGAAAATAACAACAAGACCCACAAGAGGCGCATGGAGCTTATTAAACGGTCTGCCACAAATTGAAAGGGAAATGATTAAAAAATTTCCGGCAAGCGGCTGCAGAAATGGAATTCTATTGAGGCAGCCGCTTTTTTTTGAACAGCTTTCTTAAGAGCTTGGCGATGTTGTAAAGTATGAGAACGATCTCTATAGCCACAAGTATTGTAACTATCATGACCAGATCCCTGTTTTCCTCGAGAATGGATTCTATCTTCGCTTTATAATCCTGGGGAGCTACGGCTTCCCTGTCGGGGTACAGGTTTACATCTATGGAAGTGCCGTCGTTCAATACATATTTTAAAACGCCGGCAACCGTATCAGTGGTGATGGGCAGCTTCAGATTATCATTTTGCGTAAAGCCAATGCTCTTTATATTGCTTTCACCCAGAGGATAGGTATAATAAACATCTATTTTGCTTATCAGATTTATGTCAACATTTTCCACGGTTATGCTTCTCATGGGCGTATCCTTGGAAACGAGAATACCGTTATAAAACTGTGAAAAGCCATAGTCGAACAATTGCGTGGTCTGGGCGAGAGCATTGTTCTCATCCTTGTCAAAAACCACCGCAATCAGTCTTCTGCCGTCTTTGGTGGCCGTTGTCAGTGTGGTTGTGCCCTGTTTTGGTATAGTTCCTATTTTGCCGCCGTCAACACCGTTGTAGCTCCAGAAAAGCTTGTTCTGGTTTGTGAGTATTGACGAATCGTTTCCGTTAACCCATGCCACACCCTTTGAGCCCAGTATGGAATTAAAGACCGGGTTTGCAATAGCAGCTTTTACAAGCTTCGCTATGTCACTTACCGAGGTATACTGGCTTTCGTCGTATAACCCTGTGGGATTTACGAAATGGGTGCCGTCCAGCATCAATTCCTTTGCCTTGTCGTTCATATACCCTACAAATTTGTTGACGTCACCGTCTCCCACGTATTCTGCCAGAGCTATGGCGGCATTATTTCCCTGGGACAGCATGACGGCATACAGCAGGTCTTCCACAGAGTAGAGATTTCCAAGCGCGAGTTCAAGGGTGGAACCGTTGCTCTTAGCAGCATTTTTACTGATTGTAACCTTTGCATTCAGCTGGGTTTTTTCAATTGTAACCAGAGCTGTCATCAGCTTGCACATAATGGAAGGAGACAGAGTTTTGCCGGCATCCTTCTGAAATAACACCTGACCTCTTATGGTATCCATCAATATGGCAGAATCGGCAGTCAGCCCGTCGTCCGGTGACCAGGCAAACGCGGGTATGCTGTTGAAGATAAATATTATTATCAATATGATTAAGAAAAATTTCTGACGTAATTTAATCATTTGGACACCTGATTTTCTTTTGTGGTTTTATTGGCTTCTAATATTAATGATAATTTATTAACTAATATTTAACAAGATGAATTTAATTATTAAATTATTAAAAAACTATTACAAAAATTTGTAAGTCTCCCGTATGTCGTAAAATGCATATTAAAATTTATTATTTACCATAATATTTTTAAGTTACGTAATATTATGTCATTTTGTCTGAAATTGCGGGGAACTAAATAAATCAAGGGGAATAAAGGGGAGTAATAAATTTTGGGCTTTTTAAAATATCTCATATACAATGGACGGAACAAAGACGGGGATGAATTTATACTGATGGAGAACAAGAAAAAGGATTGTGATATCGCCTTGAACGCTTCTTCCCTGGTTGTATTCGAAAAGAAAAAGGCGGAAGGGGAGCTGGTCGGCTGCACCGTCGGCGACGAACTTCTGGAAAAGCGCATACCGGAGGATATTGAGCTTAACAAAAAATTCGTAAAAACCATTTATGATATACCCGATAACAGCGATCTTGTATTCCGTGAATTTAATGTGACAGTGGGGGATAAAACACTGAAAGCCTTTATCGTTTTTATAGACGGGCTCACGGACAGAGCTGTCATAAGCGATAACATTCTCCAGCCTCTTATGCTGTTTTCGAATCTTGAAATAAAGGAAGAGCCGTCAGATATGGGAAATTTCATATACAACAGGCTCATTCCCTTTAATCAGATCAAAATAGTAGAGACCTATGACGAGGTAGTGAACGGCGTCAATTTCGGAGGCTGCGCGGTATTTGTGGACGGCATGGGTTTTTCCTATCTGGCCGACACAAAAAAATGGGAGCACAGGAGCATAGACGCGCCCAAGTCTGAATCTGTAATACGGGGGCCCCAGGAGGCCTTCAATGAACAGATAAGGGCGAATACGGCACTGCTCAGAAAAATTTTAAAGGACAAGGACCTGACCATCCAGAGCATACTTGTAGGAAAAAGAAGCAATACCCCGTGTGCTGTAATGTATATTAAGGACATAGCCAATGACTCCCTTGTGCATGAGGTCTTGAAACGGGTTAAGAGTATCAAGGTGGACTACATTTTTGACTCCGGGGAGCTGGAACAGCTCATTGAGGACAGCACCTTCCTGGCCGCGCCACAGATTTTTGCCACGGAAAGGCCGGACAGAGTTGCCATGATGCTGGCCCAGGGAAATGTGGCCGTGGCTCTGGACGGCAGCCCATACGTTCTGGTAATGCCAGCTACAGTAACTGAATTCCTGCATACCACCGAGGATTCAAACATAAGGTTTCCCTATGTGAATTTTATACGCATTATACGGATCATCGGAGTTGCCATAGCACTGCTGCTGCCGGGGCTTTATATTGCGGTGACAAATTTCCATCAGGAGATGATACCTACAAATCTTCTGTTTGCCATTGAGGCGGCAAGGGAAAATGTGCCTTTCCCGTCTGTGGTGGAAATCCTTTTGATGGAATTTTCCTTTGAGCTGATACGTGAAGCGGGGATAAGAGTTCCGGGGGCGATAGGCTCCACCATTGGAATCGTGGGCGGGCTTATACTGGGCCAGGCCGCGGTTTCCGCAAATCTGGTCAGCCCCATTATGATAATAATCGTGGCGATTACGGCTCTGGGCTCATTTTCCATCCCCAGCTTTTCCATGTCCTTTTCCATAAGGCTTATCCGCTTTGCATATATTGTTTTTGGGGCTGTTGCGGGATTTTTTGGCATTGCGCTGGGCCTTGTAATAAATGCGCTGCTGCTGGCCGCATCGAAGTCCTTCGGAGTTCCATTCCTTGTGCCCTTCGGACCTGTAACACAGGGGAAATATTCCGACAAACTTTCCAGACATCCCATATGGAAACAGGAAAAGAGACCGGATTATCTGAATACGAAGGATATTAAAAGCCAGCCGGCGGTCAGCCGCGGCTGGACTGTAACAAAATCTGAGTCAAAGGGTGATAAGGATGAAAAATAAAATAGTATTCGGTTCCTGGGAGGCAATTACGGTACTGATAAATCTGATATTTGCCCAGGCATTTCTCACATTTCCCAGAGACATGGCGTACTTCGGCGGCAGCGCCGGATGGATGATCCCGATAGTAATGACTGCCGCCATATTGATCTATTTTGCAATTATGACCGCATTTTATGAAAGGATAGGGAGCCTGGATCTGCTGGATATTTGTGAAAGGGCGGGCGGAAGGGTTCTGAAAGTAATATGCGGACTGGTGATAATGCTGTTTTTAGTGGCATACAGCGCTGTGGCCCTGGGTGGTTTTTCCCAGACACTCAAAATAGTTTCGTTGGACAAATCCCCCCTCAGATTTGTAGAACTTATCTTTTTTGCGGGAATTGTGGCCTCGGCTTATTTCGGAATAGAGGCGGTGGTGAGAATCAATGCGATTTTAATTCCGCTGGTGGTAATAGGATTTCTATTGATTACCCTGGGCATCATACCCAAATTTCATATCAACAATTTATTTCCCGTTCTTGGAAATGGGTATATGTCCATTGCACGGGGAAGCCTATATAAATTATCGGTATTTTCGCCACTGCTGATATTTTTCTTTATGGTACCTTTTTTTAAAAAGAGATATATAAAAAGGGTGGGTTATCTGTCAATAATCATATCGGGTGTACTGCTCCTGTGGTCCACGCTTTCTTTTTTGCTGCTTTTTCCCTATCACATTGCGGCCGATAAGCGGATCCCGGTGTTTCAGATGGCCAAACATATAGAATTCGGCAGTTTCATACAGCGCATCGAATCCATATTTGTACTTATATGCTCGGTATCTTCACTGCTGTATTTAAGCATCTTATTCACTTTTACCATTCATGTCGTTAAAAAAACGCTTGGCTTGAAAAAAATAAAGCCGGTTATTCTTTCGATGGCAGTGATCGTTTTTTCGTTAGCGGATATTTTAAAACGTATGAATCTTGACATTATAAGTACGGGAGGGTCAAATTTTATATGGCTTGCGGGGTTATTGCCCCCGGCTGTGATTTTAATTATCGGCGCCGCAAAAAAGGTTAAGGAAAAGGATACTGAAGGAGGGAGACAGGATGGTTAGATTTATAAGATTAACCGGCGTGCTGGCAGCAGCTTTTATGCTTTCGGCTGTTTTAACAGCCTGCTATGACAATACAGAAATAGAAGATCTGGCTTATGTGGTTGCCATAGGAATTGACGAGGCCGACAACAATTCCTTCAATCTCACCTTCCAGACCGCAGTGCCCCAGGCAATAACGGGCGGAGGAGGAGAAGGGACCGATATAACCTCATTTAAGACCGATAATTTTTTATCTGGATTGAAAAAAACAGGTGAATATCTCAGCAGAAAAATTAACCTCTCCCATACTAAAATAATCGTTGTATCGGAGGGGATAGCCAAAAAAGGGGTAGTGGCATTTCTGAACGGACTCCAGCACCAGACCGATATAAGACAGGATATTAATATAATCGTGGCCTCGGAAGGAGCAAAAAATTATATTGAATCCGTCCAGCCGAAATTGTCCTCGAATCCCGCAAAATATTATGAGCTGCTTTTTAAATCCTATGAAACGGATTTTCTGGTGCCTGTAACTCAACTGGAGGACTACCTGTACAGGACAAAGAACCGGGAAGCTCAGCCTGTGGCAATATATACGGCAATCGACAAGACAATTAATGAAAGTAAGGCGCCTGAAGACGGAGGAGGAAGCGGCGGCGGTAAAAAGTCCGGAGGAGGCGAAAAAAAGAAACAGGGCGGTGGCGATGCCCAGCAGCAGGGAGGCGGAAAAGAGAAGAAAAACATGTCAATAAAGGGCCTGGCTGTGTTCAAAGCCGATAAAATGGCAGGCAGGCTGAATGCGGGAGAGGCTTCAATATTTGCGCTTATGACCGGTTCGAAAAATATAAATATTGACGTGACGGACCCCATGGACAACCGCTTTAAGGTCCTGAGCAATATCAAGAGGGAAAAATCCTCCTACACAAGGGTTTATTTTAAGAATGGAAAGCCGGTCGTTGATATAAATATCAGGCTGGATATAGATGTGCAGTCTGTTCAGAGCGACACGGATTATGACCTGCCGGACAACGCCGACAGGCTGAACACGGCATACAGGGACATGCTGCAGGATGGGATTGAAAATCTGCTGAAAAAGCTTACCTATGGCTACAAATCCGATATATTCGGATATGGGGAACTGGCAAAGAGAAATTTTTTGACAATAGAGGAGTGGGAAAAAACAGATTGGGCACGGCTGTTTCCCACAGCCAGATACAATTTGAAGCTCCAGACCGAGATAATAAAGCATGGGTAGAGGGGCGGAAGAGTAGAAGTACAGGAGTTTAGGAGTATAGGAGAAAAGCGTAAGGGCAGGGGGAAGAAGCACAAGCAGTACGGTAAAGTAGTACGGGAGTAAGAAGAAAGTATGGCGGAGGAGGCGTTTTATGCTTATAAATATATTGATAATGTTGATCCTTTTATGGGTTTGTATTTATACCTTCAGCTTTGCTGTCTGGACCTGGAGGCATAAAAACAGATTCGGGGCCTTTATTGTGATGTGTATTGCAATAATGGCGGTTGTTCTGCCTTTTCTGGATTTGTTTGTCATATAGGGCTGTGTAAACTTTTTGAAATTAGACGGGTTTTGGTATAGAATATTTTTTGCGGCATGGAAAACGGAGTTAAAATAGAGCTGACGGACTGGATAAATATACATGGCTGGTGTAAAATTGTGGAGATACTACGACTTAATTAAATTTCTCACATTGGTAAACGGAGAGCTGTATTTTGCAAGAGCCGATGTTTTTCAGGACAAATATGAAGGCGCCGTGCCAAAGCAGAGCTGCCTGCAATTTATGGAACAGATACGCCATAAGAACAGCCAGGCTTTGGGAGAGGAAGTCAGAAGACGGTTCCGGGAAAATTTCAATGAGAGGAAGAAAAAGGCCGCCATAAGCTGCTGGCACATAAACGACGGTGAATCGGCCGCCATGTGGGAAGTGTATTCAAAAGCGGGATTGGGGATTGCAGTTTGCACGACTCTTGAAAAGCTGAAAAAGATACACAAGCCCCGTGACATGGAACTGGAAATGTTCAAAGTGGATTATATTGATTTTGACCGTGAATACCGGGAAGATTACAAACATTATGAGCTGCTGCCCTTCAAAAATAAGAGGAAGGAATTTGAGTACGAGCACGAATTCAGAATAATGCTCTATAAAAACAAACCGGGCGCCGGTCAGGGTGAAACTCCTGAAAATATGTTTTTGTCCGGGCTTATGGACCTTCCGGAGGAGGGAATAAAGCTTCCTGTAAACGCGGCTGAAATGATTGATGAAATTGTCGCCTCGCCTCACATGAAGAAGTATGAGGTGGCTGAGATCCAGCGGATTCTGGATTTGATAAATGAAAATAAAGGGACGGACTTTTCCATCAGGCAGTCAAAGCTGTACGAGAATCTGGAATACTGATTGCATCGATTGCCATGAACACAAATGTGGTTGGCATGAATGTGATTAATAGGATTAATCCGGTTGCTCCAGCTTAATGTTTGCTGCTGAGGATGAATTGAGGATAAATTATGAAAAGAATTAATATGGCTCTGGTGGCCCATGTTGACGCAGGGAAGACCAGTGTTACGGAGCAGTTTTTATATAATACGGGGGCCATACGCGCCGCCGGAAGCGTGGACAGGGGCACCGCACATACAGATTTTCTCGGAGTGGAGCGCAGCAGGGGAATTTCCGTAAAGGCGGCGGTGACCATGCTGGAGACGCCGGAGGCCGTTATCAATCTCATTGACACCCCGGGACATGTGGATTTTTCCGGTGAGGTTGAGCGTACTTTGATGGTGATAGACGGCGCGGTTATGATAGTATCTGCCGTGGAGGGAGTTCAGGCCCAGACTGAAATTTTATGGGAGGCTCTGAAAAAACGCCAGATTCCGGTAATTTTTTTCATTAATAAAATTGACCGGGTGGGCGCCGATGCTGATAATGTAATTTCCCAGATAAGAGAGAGGCTGACACCGGAGCTTTGCGTGCTGTACGGAGCGGACGGGCAGGGCGGGGAGAGCGCTTCCATTGTAAAGCAGGATATAACAGAGTGTATTGCCGAAAGAGACGAGAAAATCCTGGAGGCATATCTTGATGGAAGCCTTACACATGACAGTGTGCTGGAATCAGCTAAAAAGAAGGTGCACTCTGCGGAGCTATTTCCTGTGCTCTGCGGCAGCGCCATGTATGGCAAAGGCATAAAAGAGCTTCTGGAGAGCGCTGCGGAGTTTTTTCCGGATGCTGGCGGAGACCGGGAAAAGGCGGTGTCCGGAATTGTATTCAAGGTGGATTACGACCCTGTTATGGGCAAGACGGCTCATGTGCGCCTGTATCAGGGAATACTGCACAACCGTGACAGCGTGCTGCTTTCAGGCGGGAAGCAGGAGGAGAAGATTTCCCAGATCAGAAAGTTTTCAGGAGAAAAATACAGGGACACGGGTCTTGTGGAGGCCGGAGACATTGCCGCACTCTGCGGGTTGGCAAGTGTTAAGGTCGGGGATATAATTGGCACGGATGAGGCCGTTCCGGCACCGGTGAAATGGGTAAGGCCGCTTTTGAATGTTTCTGTTTCTCCTGCGGATAAAAAGGATTTCCAGGAGCTTTCCAGAGCGCTTACCATCTTGAATGAAGAGGACCCCATTCTGGAGTTCTATTCCTCCAGGGAAACAGGGGAGCTTTTGCTCAGCATTACCGGAATGATACAGACAGAAGTCCTGACGGAAATCCTGCGGGAGAGATTCAAGCTGGAAGTGGAATTCGGAAAACCGTCCATCATATACAAAGAGACGCCTGCCTTGGAAGGAATGGGTTTTGAAGCTTACACCATGCCAAAACCCTGCTGGGCCGTTCTGAAATTTAAAATTGAACCGGGGCCCAGAGGAAGCGGGATTACATACAAATCAGAGGTATCTGCCAATAAAATCCCATACCGCTATCAAAACCACGTGGAAATAGCTGTAGCAAGGGCTATGAGGCAGGGAACAAAGGGCTGGGAGGTAGTCGATGCCAAAATAACTCTCATTGACGGCGGGTATCATGAGATGCACACACATCCGCTTGACTTTTTTGTGGCCACGCCCATAGCGCTGATGAACGGGTTCCAGAACACCGGAACCAGACTGCTGGAGCCGGTATTGTCATTTTACATAGCTGTGCCGGAAGAATTCGGCGGTAAAATAATAGGCGAGATCATAAATATGAGGGGCACTTTTGAAAGTCCCGTTATTGAAAACGGGAGATTTATTATTAACGGGCTGTTTCCCGCTGCAACCTCCCTGGAGTTTCCCATAAAGCTCGCTTCCGTTACTTCAGGCAAAGGGATAATCAGTACAAGGTTCCACAGCTACAGAGAGTGCCCGGAGGATGTGGACGCAGCTCTCCCGTACAGGGGAGTGAACCCTCTCGACCGGTCGAAATTTATTCTCTGGGCGCGAAACGCATTGGGACAGTTCGGAAATGAAGAATAGATTTCTGGTAGTGGCATTTGAAGATAATCATAAACTTGATTTGCAGAAAGGTTAAATAATAATATGCCGGATTTAATATATAAAAAATCGTTGGAATATCTGAAAACAGATCCTTTTAAGAATTTACCAACATTAAAGTACCTGTCATTGTATAAAGACAGCGTAAACGTAAATCTGCTGGAGGATGGGCCCAACTGGGCGGTAGTGGTTACGGTCCCTACGGCAATACTGTCCTATGACTCGGCAAATTATCCCGGGGCCAAAAAGGCAGTTTTTATCAACGGAACGTCAGAACAGTTAAAACATGGCCTGTTAGCTTCATTATCGGACTCAAACTATATATTAAGGCTGAATGAAAATCTGGATCTGGCACCTCTGAAATCGAGGTTCAAGGTCAATAAAGGGCACGCGTATATTTCTTATTCGTGTCAGGCTTTAAAAGTTATTGATGTCCGGGAGGAAGTACCGGGGAATATCAGTTTGACAGATGATGCCATTGATATGATAAAGAGGAACGGATATTCAGAAGATGAGATACGAAGGCATTTTGAAAATGGTTCAGCCTGGTTTGGTTTTGCTGTAGACAATAAAATTGTAAGCTCGTGTTTCGTATACCGCAATTATGAAGATATATGGGAAATTGCAGGTGTACATACGCTTGAACAGGAGCGTAAAAATGGCTATGGACGGGTTGTGGTGGCATCGGCTCTCAAGTATTTGCTTGAAAGAAATCTGATACCCAGATATGAGGCGGAAATACGGAATACCAATTCTCAGAAACTGGCTGAAAGCCTGGGTATGGAGCGATTCCTGCGGTTGGACCATTTTTTACTGGATCCCTTGTGATCCGGATTATTAAATCCTGTAATGGACTTGGCGGGAATGCGCCATATGGAGGTATATATTTCAGCATGAAGGCGGAAGGGCGGTACGCGGCGCCTGCCGTTACGGGAATCTCTGAATATATAGGCTGAATCATTAATACAAATATATAAGAAGTATATTTGGAAGTGATTTATGAGAAAGCTTAGGGTTGTCTATTTTAAAAGAAGCCATATTATTACTGCATTATGTTTAATCGCTTCATTCATAATATTAATATTCTGCTTTGTTTATCAGGAAATGTTTCCTGTAAAAACCTTTTCAGATCCCCAAAGCGGAATTATTGTCATAGATCCCGGCCATGGAGGAATCGACGGGGGAACGGTTAAGGGCGGAATCCTGGAAAAGGAGATAAACCTTGACATAGGCAGAAAATTGAAAAGTCTTCTGGAAAAAAGAGGGTTTACGATAATTATGACCAGGGAAAAGGACATTTCGCTGGAACAAAAGGTCGACTCAAATAAAAGCCGCCATGTGCGTGATTTAAACGCCAGGACAGATATTATCAATAACAGCAACGCACAGTTATTTGTGAGCATTCATGTCAACTGCAACTTAAAAAAGCCTTCCACCGATGGAGCCATAGTATTTTACAATCTTAAATTTGAACAGAACAAAACGCTGGCTTTTTTTGTGCAGAGGTCCTTGAACAGCCTTGAAATAAACGGCAGGAGGCGGACTGTCCATGATCCGGTACAGGCTAGATATTATGTGCTTGCCAATTCAAATATACCGGGAGTGTTAGTTGAGACGGCTTTTATTTCAAATAGGGTAGAGCGGCAGGAACTGGCAAAAGAGGTATTCAGGGAAAACACCGCGAATGCCATAGTCCACGGAATCGAACAATACCTGCGCGAGTCGACCAGAGTGTCGTCCCCCGGCAGGTAAGAATATTTTTTAGCCCTTCTCAATATAAAATAACATATAACATCTCTATACCTTTAAAGACGGATAAAAGAACGGTGACTCTATGAACCCTCCAACCAGAAATAATCTTCGTTATTTATGGCAAACTATAATCATAAGGAGGTGTTTACATGAATATGTGCTTTGATGCGGTGTATTATGAGCCGGGTGTGCTTGATTATAAGCTGGGACAGATGCTGCAGAGCAAATACGCGAACCTGCCCTGGATACAGATAGAGAATCATAACCGTATACCTGAAATGACAGCGGCGGAAAACCGGGACTTTCCAAAACTGAAAAATCATTTGATAATCGGAGTCAGAAAGACGCACCGATATGTGCCGAACCATAAGGTTTCCGACTGGCTGGTACCATACACATCCTCCGGTTGCAGAGCGATGTGCCTGTACTGCTATCTGGTATGCAATTACAACAAATGTGCCTATTTGCGCCTGTTTGTAAACCGTGAGCAAATGCTGGACAGGCTGCTTAAAAAGGATGCCGCCTCTCCTGTACCGCAAACCTATGAGATTGGCAGCAACAGCGATTTGCTGCTGGAAAACACAATAACGGATAATTTGCCCTATACAATCGAGCGTTTTGCGCGCGAAGGCCGAGGAAGCCTGACGTTTCCGACAAAATTTGATATGGTGAATCCGTTGCTTAACCTTGACCACAGAGGGAAGACCATATTTCGTATGAGTGTGAACCCGCAGGAAATAATAAGCCGTATAGAGCTGGGCACCTCCCCGTTGCCTGCAAGAATCCGCGCGCTGAACGATGTGGCGGAAGCGGGATATCCGGTGGGGATGCTGATTGCGCCAGTGATTCTTCTTCCTGGCTGGAAGCACCTTTACGGGGAGTTAATAGAGCGACTGGCAGATGAGTTGAGCGAAAAGGTCACGCACAACGGCTTCATAGAAAATATACTGATGACGTACAGCTTTGTGCAGAATGTTATTAATACGGATGCGTTTCCAAATGCGGTACAACTTTTCGACCGGGAAACCATGACCGGGCGTGGGCGTGGCAAATACTGCTACCGAAACGACATCCGCGCGGAGGCCGAGTCCTTTTTACGGGAAAAGCTGTCACAACAGTTGGGGACTATGCCGGTACTGTATATTTCATGACACTTTTCGGTGCGGTTCAAATACGGGATTTCAGCAGACCCTGGAAAAGGCGGCCTCAAAATAAAGTGTTCAAGTGTCAATACACTTGCCCTTGCCCTGCTTGCCAGCAAGACTAAGGTAACTGGATGCGTGCTTTTGATGGCTTTCCGATGGCTGTATACGCAAGCGGCTGGCCGCGCTTCTGCTCAGACATTCATTTATTCCTATGAAAGAGGAAAGCACAACAACGCAAGACGGCGCTCTTGATATTGGACACTATTTAATTTGATGCACTTCCCGGTATTCCCTCGGCCCCATACCGTAAGTGTCCTTAAACAGTTTTGCAAAATGACCTGAATTATGGTATCCGACTTTAGCGGCCACTGTTCCGATATTAAAATCGGAATCTTTCAGAAGCAGTAAAGCGTAATTGAGCCGCATTTCTTTAAAGTATTCATAGGGCGTCGTTCCATAAGCCTTGCGAAACGCCATCTGGAACCGGGCCGTACTCATACCGGCGGCCTTTGCCAGTTCAGACCCGGATGGGTAGGCGGCTAAATCATTTTTCATCAGAGTAACAACTTTACCCAACGCGCGGAGATCCCTCCCATCCAGTTTCACCGGAATATGAGGGCGGCTCCGCTCCTGCTCCGAATTGCGGGTGACAAGGGAAAGGATTTCCATGACCTTACTTTCCAAATAAAGCCTCTGTGTTTTTCCAACCGCCTGGCAGTCCCGTATCTGCTGGAAAACAAAATTCAGTTCGGGAGAATTGGGGTTATTCAGCAGGTAGTCCATTGCATTTTTAGATTGGTCATAGCTGTCTCCATACCGCACTTTCAAATAGGTGTCAAAATATTTCTTGGTTAAGATTATTTTTGTAAACCGGGTAAGTTTTCCCGCTTCGCAATAGGTATAGGTGGTTTTGCGGGTATTGGCGTAACAGCAAATCCCACGTTCCACATGCTTCATTTTCCGCCCGCCAATTTTAAATGAACTGGACTCCGTTTCAAACTGGCTGATCTCCAAATACTCCTGCTCCACATTGGTTATTTTCTCAAAGGTGGACTTGGGCGTAAAATCCGCAATCAATATCAGAAGCATATGGTCAAATTCAATTTTTCTCGCGCTGCCGCTTCCATGTTCTGACAGCATCCCATATACCATTTCTCCCTCTTTGGCATGTTCAGGCACAAGGGCAAAGTGAAGCTGTTCCGGCAGATGTGAGAAATATTCTATGATGGAATGGCTCATAGACTCACCCCTTTTCCATTTCATTCAATATAGCACAAATAAAGGTGACGATTCAATATTTATATATCATGATATTATAAAATTTTATTTTGAATATCACTTTAAATGCTGATGTTTAAAGGGATACAAGGTGTGCTTGAAATTGCACGCTTTCATTTTACAATTCTTGATTTCTTTCTGCATACGCGCTAAAGTGTTTTATAACAGTTAGATATTTCTAACTTGTGCGTATTTTTGTGACAATAAGGCAGAAAGGAGCTATTTGCTATGAATAAAAAAAGAACCGGCATTTCCTACGTTTTTACTCTTGTCAAAGGGGAACGCGGGAAACTGGCCGCAGGGATGGCGCTGGCCGTCATTTGCGCCGCACTTTCTTTTGTGCCATACCTGGTTGTCTATGAGATTATTTTAGAATTGATCGGAGGAGGCGCTCGGTTTCAGACAATTTTGATGTGGGTATTGATTGGGATTGCATCCGCAATCCTGCAAGCAATTTTAAGGGGGTGCGCCGGGATTTGTTCCCATATGGCGGCCTATAATACCATGCACAAGCTCAAAGTCAAAGTACTGGAGCATATGTCAAGGTTGAGTCTTGGATTTTTTAACGACCATGCGCCCGGACAATTAAAAACGGCACTTTTTGACGATATTGGCCGATTGGAAAACTTCATCGCTCATAATTCTCTGGAACTGGCACAGGCCGCAGTAATCCCTTTGATTATGTTTGTGTTTATGTTGTTTTTACATCCGGTTATGGCGCTTTGCATGTTAATCCCGCTGGCGCTTGGTATCGCTATCCCCATGATACTGATGGGGAGTTACCCAGATATGACCGACGAATTAGCCGTAAATACCGGAAAGGTAACTGCCGCTGCCAACGAATTTATCGGCGGTATGCCGGTAATCAAAATGTATAACCTGACAGCGGAGAAATTTAAGAAGTACACTAATGCCTTAACGCTTTATACCGCATGCTGGAAAAAGATGTGCAAGGCTTCCTGCCATCCGCTTTCTATTGCGGCTGTCATTTTGGATTCTGCGATTTTGTTCACGCTTCCGATTGGCGGATTTCTTTACCTGAAGGGTTCCCTGGCGGTTGCTCCTTATTTACTGTTTATTTTATTGACCATGTGTTTCTTTACCTCATTTTTGAATTTAGTGGCGATTGCTATGGGCTTCATGGAGTTAAAAAGCGGCCTGGGCAATGTGCAGGAGATCATGGAAACCGTGCCGGTAACCGGCGGAGCAAAGACCTTGCCGGAAAATGGCTGCTATGCAATTGATTTTGAAGACGTTACTTTCGGCTATGTGCGAAGCGAAGAGGCCGCCCTGTCGCATGTATCCCTGCGTTTGGAGCCGGGAACGCTGAATGCTTTTGTCGGGCCGTCCGGAGCTGGCAAGACGACTGCCGCACAGCTCATTGGCCGCTATTGGAATACCACAGGCGGCACGATCCGTATTGGCGGTACTCCGCTTAATGAATTAAAAACAGAATCCCTGATGGATTTGACCGCCTTTGTATTTCAGGATGTGTTTCTGTTGGAGGACACGCTTTTTGAAAATATCCGTATGGGCGGCGGCTGGGGCGAGGAACAGGTTATTGCGGCGGCAAAGGCCGCGCAAATTGACGATTTTATCCGCGGCCTGCCAAAAGGGTATCAAACGCGCATTGGCGATCAGGGTGTGAAGCTGTCAGGCGGGCAGCAACAGCGCATTTCCATTGCAAGGGCGATTCTGAAAGACGCGCCCATCGTTATTTTTGACGAAGCGACTTCTTATTCGGATATTGAGAATGAGCACAAAATACAGGTTGCCCTGCAAAGCCTGTTAAAAGGGAAAACAACGGTTATGATTGCCCATCGGCTGCATACCATTCGAGGCGCCGACAAGATCATCGTGTTCGACGAGGGCAAGGTCGTGGAGCAGGGCAAGCATGACGAGCTTGTGGCTGCGGGCGGCGCATACGGTAAGATGTGGAATGCCTATACGGGAACTGGCACAGATAAGGAGGCGGTATAAATGTTTCGCACAATCAATGCACTAATTGGGAAAAACAAGAAGCTCCTGTACTTTCCGATCTTCTTAATGGCGATGGATGCCGTTGGAGCCTTGGCGCTTTATATGATGCTGTATTTAACGGTGATTGATTTGCTGAACGGTGCGCTGACCGGGCAAAAAATAATCACCTACACCGCTGTCTGCCTTATCAGCGTCGTTTACCGCCTGCTTGTTTACCGCAAAGGTTATCTGCTCTGCTATACGCGGGGGACGGACGTATGCCATAAAATGAGAATCCGGCTGGCTGAGCATTTCCGCTCGTTGAGCCTCGGATATTTTAATCAAAACAGTACGGGTTATCTTTTGAACACGCTGACCAATGATATCAACAGTTTTGAGGAAATGCTGACGCATACGCTTCCGTTTATGGTGAAAACCATTGCCCTTGGAGGGCTGATACTGCTTGGCACATTTTTTATAGGCTGGAAGCTGGCGCTGGCAGAGTGCGCCGTCCTGCTGATTGCATTTCCCGTTCTGCTTTGGGGGAACAGGCTGATTGAGAAATACGGAAATCAAAAGCGCAGCCTGACGGAACGGATGGTTTCCATCGTGATGGAGTATATAAGGGGTATCAAGGTCTTTAAGTCCCACAACATGACCAGCGCCCACTTTTCCAGGATGACGGACACATTGGAACATATCCGCAAGCTGAATGTACGAACCGAGTGCAAAATGGCTGTGCCTGTCAGCCTGTATTCCATCGCGGCGAACTTTCTGCTGCCCTTGGTGCTGCTGATGGGGAGCTATCTTCTCTCGGGAGGCCAGATCACATCGGACAACTTAGTGGCCTTTATGATAATGAGCATTGCCCTTTCAGCTCTCCTGACTGCGTTTGAACATGCTTATAATATGCTGAAAGATTTGAAGCTGGCCGCTACCAATCTGGAAAAAGCCTTCGCTTATCAGCCGCTTGGCTTCACCGCCGACGAATTTACGTTTAAACACTTTGACATTTCTTTTGACCATGTGACGTTTTCCTATGAAAGCGGCAAGGACGTGCTGCGGGACATCAGCTTTACCGCTGAAGAAGAAACCACAACGGCGCTGATCGGCCCGTCCGGTTCAGGAAAGTCCACAATCGCCAGTTTGATTGCCCGGTTTTGGGACGTTACCGGCGGTACAATCTCTATCGGAGGCCGGAATATGAAAGAGCTGAATCCCGACGGCCTGCTGAGGTATGTCAGCGCGGTATTTCAGGAAAACACCCTGTTTTCCGACACCATTTCAAATAATATCAGGATTGGACGCCCGGACGCGGCAATGGAAGAAATTATTGCCGCCGCAAAAGCCGCCCATTGCCATGAGTTTATCGAAAAGCTGCCGGAGGGATATGAAACACAGGTTGCAGAGGGCGGAGATTCCCTGTCGGGCGGCGAGAAACAACGGATTGCCATAGCGAGGGCAATCCTGAAAGACGCGCCGATTTTACTGCTCGACGAATCCACCGCGTCTTTGGATGCGGACAATGAAACGAAAATCCACCGGGCATTGGATAAACTGATGGAGCACAAAACGGTGTTTGTTATCGCTCACCGCCTGAATACCATCAAGAACGCCGATCAGATTATTCTGCTCAGTGACGGGGAAATTGAGGAAACAGGCAGCCACGACAGCCTGATGGCAAAAAGAGGCCGCTATTATAAAATGGTGCAGGAACAGGAACGCGCAAAGACGTGGACGGTGAACGGAGCATAGAAAATACAGAAATCAAGCGAAACGGTTACAGGGGTAAAAGGCAGGATAGAATCAGAGAAAATTATGGTGGAAGAAGTTTCACAATGAGCAATCGAACTCTACATTGTTATTGACATTGCAGGATGCCGATAAGCGGCATTTATACAAAAAATTATGCTTTAAATTTCCGGCTATGCCGGGGTAGAGAAAAAAAGCTATTTACAAAAGTACAAGCAATTTCTAAGCCGCTTGTACTTTTGTACTCTATGAACTATAATTGTGAAATAAATCAGATATGTTATATAGAATAATTAAGATTTATATTGGAGGTGTTCATAATAAGAAACCCGAGAACAAAGAATATCCTAAATCCAAGTGTCAACAATATTTCTTTTACAGGAGAAAAATCTATGAGCATATATACCCAAAAAGGTGAAAAAGTGATATACCTGAATGTTAATTCTGGTTTAGAACACGACCGAAATGAGGCTGAAAGGCTATTGGAATTAGGAAAAGCATATACAGTAAAAAAGGTTTCAATATTTAGGAGCTACAGTAGAGTATACTTTTCAGAAATTGAATATGAACCGGGATTTAATACTATTTTATTTCAAAATCTTGAGACTGATGAGAAAACAGAGTAATACCGATTATAAGTATAATCGTCAGACAATAACGACTGTATCCGGGTGGGTGTAAAAGTGCTATAATTAAAGTAAAGGATGTCTTTTATTTAATTTAAAAAGGGAGATGATTTAATGAATAAGCTGCAAATGGATCGTATCCTCACTGGGAAAGGTTTTATCGCCGCCCTGGATCAAAGCGGCGGAAGTACTCCAAAAGCACTTCTGCAATACGGTATTAAAGAAAATAGCTATACAGATGATGAAGAAATGTTTAATTTAGTGCACGAAATGAGAAAGCGTATCATAACGAGTCCCTCATTTACTTCAGAGTACATTTTGGGGGCTATCTTATTTGAGAATACAATGGATCGTACTATTAACGATCAATTCACTGCTGAATTTCTTTGGGAGAGTAAGGGTATCGTTCCTTTCTTAAAGGTGGATCAAGGGCTGGCCGGGCTTGAAAATGGTGTTCAGCTCATGAAGCCAATTCCTGATTTGGATAATCTTTTAAAACGAGCCGTTGAGAAAAACATTTTTGGAACCAAAATGCGCTCTGTCATTAAAGAATCCAATTCCAAAGGAATTAAAGAAATAGTTGAGCAGCAGTTTGAAATTGGCGAACAAATCATTGAGGCTGGGCTGATTCCAATTATTGAACCCGAGGTCGATATTCACAGCGCGGATAAGGAAGAATCCGAAAAAATACTCAAGCATGAGATTTTTAATCAATTATCCACTCTTGGAGAAAACGTAAAAATCATGCTTAAGCTATCAATACCAACAGTAGACAATTTCTATAGTGATTTGATGAGCGAACGGCATATTGCACGTGTAGTGGCTTTGTCTGGCGGGTATACTCAAAGTGAAGCAAATGGAAAGCTTTCACATAACCAAGGATTAATAGCCAGCTTTTCGCGTGCTCTATCCCAGGGATTGACGGCCCAGCAAACAGATGAAGAATTCAATGCCATGCTGTTGAGCTCCATTAAAGCAATTTATGAAGCATCCATTACATAAAGGTTATTATAGATTATATTAAATTGGATTCACTTGGATACCTTACACTATTATACGGCAGAAAAAAAAAGCAACCACGTAAACGTAGTTGCTTTTTATTTCTGGCAGGGGAGACAGGACTTGAACCCGCAGCCGACGGTTTTGGAGACCGCTACTCTACCAATTGCGCTACTCCCCTAAGACGAGTATTAGTATACAATAGACTTCATATGGTTGTCAATGGCAAAACACAAAAAGCATCCTGCCCTTGAATGTAAAAGTAAATTCCAAATATCCACCGATTAACCTTTGACGGTACGCTTGATTGGTCTACAAGCATGAAAAAAATTACAGAAACAGGTTACTCGGGCGCGGCTGCAATAGAGGCTATGGATTGGGATTATAAGGATTTACCGGCAGAGGCTATTTCATCAGCAGACAAAGAGGAGTTTCGCGCATAAAAGGCCATACAATCGCGTGGCTATCTTTGGATGGCCCTTTAAAAGCACCTACAAATACCGTTCCGTTCATATTAAATCCTAACTATCGTCCGATAACGGAAAGCTTATATCAAACGAATTGTGGAAATCTATTCCCACTTAAAAAAGCGGAGGGAAATAGCAGCACATATCACTGCAATTACAATCATCACAATCACCGGAATGAAAACACTACCTATTGGCAGACCAAGTGAAGCAGCCTTGAGAAGTTTTATTCCTTGTGTCAATGGCAATACATCCGCTGCTTTTTGAAGTACAGCGGGCATCACTTCGTAAGGCAGAGTAGCGCCCGAAAAAATAAGCATTGGAAAATACAGCAGACTGGCAGCTGCACTTGCTATTTTGGTGTTTGGTGCGATTCCTCCCACCAATAGCCCAATGCTGAACATTGACAGCATAACCAGCAGGTATGCCCCTAAAAACTCCGGCCATGAACCTTGTAACCGGTAGCCGAAAAATATTGCCCCTGCCATGTAAACAAGTATAAGTGAAACAATGGAATAAAGCGCGTAAATAACCACCTGTACCGCCAGGATAAGGGCAGGGCTGGTAGGCGTTACCTTGAACCGCTTTAATATTTTTCTGCTTCGATAATCAGATACTACTAAAGGAAGCCCCATCACACCTCCGGCACAAACGGCAATGGTTGATACCGCACCGAAAGATTGTGCTAAAAAGGTAAAATCAGCGCCGTCAAAAGCGGGCTTGTATCCAAATACTGTACCCAAGATAATAACGACAACAACAGGCATACAGATGGCAAAAATAAACATGTCCATCCCTCGGAGGGATAACCGGATTTCTGTTTTAAGTAAGGCTCTAAATGCTTTCATTTTCTGCCTCCTCGTCTGTGTACCAAAGGTATGCGTCCTCAAATTTTTCATAAGGACTGGCAG
>JAEWSZ010000121.1 GCA_023397905.1 Bacillota bacterium
CCCACACACTGGACCACAGCCTCAACAGCTGCCTTGGCACCATCAAACACGCCCGTATGCCCTACCATGTCACAGTTGGCAAAGTTTAATATGATAACGTCATACTGCTTTGAATCTATTCTTTTTACACACTCTTCTGTAACTTCATAAGCGCTCATCTCAGGCTTCAAGTCGTAGGTTGCCACCTTCGGTGAAGGAACAAGGGCTCTGTCCTCTCCTTCATACTGGGTTTCAACTCCTCCGTTAAAGAAGAAGGTCACGTGAGCATATTTCTCTGTTTCAGCTATTCTCAGCTGCCTGTAGCCAAGCTTGCTGATGTATTCGCCGAATGTGTTGTCAAGGGTCTGAGGTTTAAAGGCTACCGAAACATTGGGCATGGTCTTGTCATATTGTGTCATGCACACATAGTATAAGGAAAAAAAGCCATTTGCTCTTTCAAAGCCTTTAAAATCAGGATCTACGAAAGTTCTGGTTATCTCTCTTGCCCTGTCAGGTCTGAAGTTGAAGAAAACAACGGAGTCATTGGCGGAAATAGTTGAAACGGGCTTGCCGTTTTCCAGAACAACAGTAGGCTTTACAAACTCATCATATTCCTTTTTCTCAAAAGAATTTTCTACCGCCTCTACGGCTGAGCTTGCTGTCAGGCCTTTTCCAAGCGCCATTGCGTCATAAGCAAGCTGCACTCTTTCCCAGCGGTTGTCCCTGTCCATAGAGTAGCATCTGCCCATGACAGAGGCAATCTTTCCGACTCCTATTTCAGCTATTTTAGCTTCCAGCTCCTGGGTATAAACCTTTGAGCTGTCGGGGGGAACATCTCTTCCGTCAAAGAAGCAGTGTACGAAGACATCCTTCAAGCCGTTCCTTTTTGCCAGCTCCAGCAAGCCGTACAAATGGGTGTTGTGGCTGTGGACTCCCCCGTCTGATAAGAGACCGAACAGGTGGAGCTTCGAGTTGTTTTTCTTGCAGTTTTCCACTGCCTTCAAGAATTCTTCCTTTTCAAAGAAATCCCCATCCTGAATGGATTTTGTGATTCTTGTCAATTCCTGATAAACTATTCTTCCTGCGCCGATGTTTGTATGTCCCACCTCTGAATTGCCCATCTGTCCGTCTGGAAGTCCCACGTCCATGCCGCTTGTATGAACAACAGTATTGGGGTATGCGGTCAGGTATCTGTCCAGGTTCGGCTTCTTAGCCGCAGCAATGGCATTGCCGTCTGTTCTGGGATTGTTGCCGAAACCGTCCAGGATCATTAAAGTTACTAATTTTTTCTTCATAGAATTATCTCCCATGCCATTTATTTTTTCTTACGACCATGTAAATTCAAAAGTATCAAAGTCCAATTACAGTTGCAAACCGCCTCTTATATATTCATTAATACCCTGATAATACCAATTCCAATCAACTTTTATCCGGGCCATTCTACAACTTGACCCTCCAGTATTTACCGGAGGGCCTTAATTTTTTTTGTAATCAGAATCCTTACTCCAGCATTTCAGCTTTTATTCTGAGTTCTGATTTATGCATTTGCAATTACAGTGAATTCGTCAACCTTAAGGCTTGCTCCGCCTACGAGTCCGCCGTCGATATCCGACATTGCAAACAGTTCTGCGGCATTCTTGGCATTGACGCTTCCGCCGTACTGGATTCTAACCTGCTCGGAAACCTCATCACCGTAAAGTTCGGCGACCAGCTGCCTTATAATGGAGCACACCTCGTTTGCCTGCTCATTGGTGGCAGTCTTGCCTGTTCCGATAGCCCAGATAGGCTCATAAGCTATAACGGACTTTTTAACCTGCTCAGGAGTCAAGCCAAGCAGAGCCACCTTTATCTGATATCTTATGTGATCTGCCGTAACACCCTGTTCTCTCTGGGTAAGCGTTTCACCGCAGCAGATAATGGGAGTCATGCCGTACTTGAATATGGCATGGGCCTTCTTGTTGATCATTTCATTGGTTTCACCGAAGTATTCCCTTCTTTCGGAGTGACCGATTATTACATAGTCAACGCCCAGGTCTGCCAGCATAGGGCCGGAAACCTCTCCTGTAAAGGCTCCCTTCTCTTCCCAGTGCATATTCTGGGCAGCTACCTTTATGTTTGTACCTTTGACAGCCGCAACCACTCCCGGAAGAGAAACGAAAGGTACTCCAACCACTACTTCGGCTTTTGCGCCCACAACACTTGCCTTTAATTCATTTACAAATGCAACGGCTTCCGAAGGAGTTTTATTCATTTTCCAGTTGCCTGCGGCAATTATTCTGCGCGGATTTTTGTCCAGCAAAACGTCTATACCGGGAAGAACCTTTCCTTCGAGGAATTCCAGCGAAGCTCCGCCGCCTGTGGATATATGTGTGATCTTATCTGCAAAGCCCAGCTGTTCAACAGCTGCAGCCGAATCTCCCCCGCCTACTATTGAAAGCGCTCCTGATTCCGCAACCGCCTTGGCGATTTCCTTTGTACCTATGGCAAAGTTAGGGAATTCGAAAACGCCCATAGGTCCGTTCCATATAACTGTTTTGGCTTTGCTGATTTCCTTTGCAAACTTCTCTATTGTAAGCGATCCGATATCCATACCCATCCAGCCGTCAGGCATGGCGTCTGATGGTACGTATTTGATCTCAGTATCATTTTTGAATTCCTGCGCAACCATGCTGCCTATAGGAAGCATTAAGTTGACACCTTTTGCTTCGGCTTTGGCCATCAGGCTTTTTGCCAGCTCTACCTTGTCGTCTTCGCAGATGGAATTTCCGATGTGGTAGCCCTTTGCCTTCAGGAAGGTGTATGCCATACCTCCGCCTATTATCAAAGTATCCACTTTATCGATCAGGTTTTCGATTACGGCGATCTTGTCAGAAACCTTTGCGCCTCCCAGTATTGCTACGAAAGGCCTGGCAGGGTTGGCAAGCGATTTGCCCATGAATTCGATTTCTTTCTTTATGAGGAATCCGCACACTGCAGGCAAATAGTCTGCAAGTCCGGCAGTTGAAGCGTGAGCCCTGTGAGCAGTACCAAAAGCATCATTTACATATACTTCAGCCATGCTGGCCAGCTCTTTTGCAAAAGCGGGATCGTTCTTTGTCTCTTCCTTGTGGAATCTTACATTTTCAAGCATAAGCACTTCGCCTGCTTTTAATGCTGCGGCCTTGGCCTTTGCATCCTCGCCGACTACGTCCTTTGCCATAATAACGTTCTTGCCCAGCAATTCACCCAATCTGACTGCTGTCGGCTTCATGCTGTATTTATCTTCAAAGCCTTCCTTTGGCCTTCCCAGATGTGATACCAGGATTGTCTTGGCTCCCTTGTCCACAAGGTATTTGATTGTTGGAAGAGCACCGACTATTCTCTTGTCGTCGGTGATATTTCTATCAGCATCCAGAGGTACATTAAAATCAACTCTTACAATTACTTTTTTTCCAGCCACATCGATATCTTCGATGGTTTTCTTGTTCATCATGCTCATAAGTTCACACTCCTATATATTTTTATAAAAATGAGTCAGAATTTTAGGAAAACGACTGTTAATAATATGTATTCCATACATATTCGTATATTATCCATTTTTCCAAAACATCAAGACACAAAAGCGCTTAATACTTTTTAAATAACCAAAGTAATTTTACCTCTTTTTCTCGGTTATTTCAAGAGTTTGTTAGTAAATTAACAGTATTAAGTGTTTCTTTACATTAAAAATAATAGAGCCCGAAATACGGAAAAAACCGTTTTTCGAGCTCTTATTAAAACCCTGTCATAGGCGAAACCGCTATACCGGAAAATGTTTTTCATAAAAAGCCTTTGACTTCTCATAATAGCCTTTCCTCGATATAAAGACAGACTGAATGATTTTTTCATGTGGAAGTATGGGCGCGTATAAGAATAATTCGCTTGAACAGGACCTTATGCCTCCAATATCAATTTCACAGTCGTCAAACGTATTTTTAAACAATTCTTCTATTTCTTCTCTTTGTTTTCCAAGGAGCTGTATGTTATTTAAATATACTTCCGAGTTTTTAAAAAACTCAAAAGCAGCGCACCTCAGAATTCCGGATCCGTCATCTTCATATGTTACATGACACGTCCTTTGGTAATCTTCCGTATCATATAAGTCAACTTCGGATTTTTTGAATAAGGCCGGTGTTATTTTAAGTATTGATTGTATTTCCTGGCTCGTCATTCCGAACTTGACAGAATCCGTCCCTTCAAAAATTTTCAGGTTAAATTTCATGGCAAAACCTCTTTTTTTATTAATTGGCTGGTAATATTAAAAGTATGTTGTAATTATTTGCAGCTACATTATATTACAAATTCACAATGTGTTACACAATAATTTCAATTGACGTATAGCTGCCTTGACGGCAAAAGAGCTTGAACAACGGTGCGGCCCGCTTTCCAAGCTCTTTTATCCAATAAGGTATATTAATATTTCCTCAAATTATTTACCGATATCTTTATACTTTCGAACGGATCTATAAATATTTCATCCTGCTCTATGGCAACCCAGTCAAATCCCGCCTGTCCGGCCATATCATACAGTTTTCCGCAGTTGATGATACCAGTGCCCACTTCGGTCATTTTCTTGTGGATATTGTCCTTCATATCTTTAATATGAATGGCTTTGACCCTGGATATATTCTTTGAAAGATATTCCTCAGGGTTCAACCCGGCATGTGTCACCCAATAGCAGTCCAGCTCCAGAGACACATTCTCCGGCGAGGTGTTTTTCAATAGAATATCCTCGGCCATCTCACCGTCGAATTTTGGCACAAACTCATGGGCGTGGTTGTGGTACATGAATTTTATGCCTTCCCTGCCCAGCCTGCCGCCCCACTTATCCATATTTTCAGCCAGCCGGAGCCAGCCGTCGGTATCCTCTGAATCATAGATCGCCAGAGCCGCCAACCGGCCGCCGATGGTATCCAGATACTTTATAAGTCCGTCCAGATCGTTGGCCAGCACATCTTTATTGGTGTGGGTGCCCATTGTTTTCAAATTGTATTTACCCAGGAGCTGTTTCATTTTTCCGGCTTCTATATCAAAGAAGGAATAGAACTCAACTCCGTCATAACCCGCACTTGAAACCATTTTTAATACATTTTCGAAATCCTCTTCGCACTTTCCGCGAATCGAGTAAAGCTGCAGACCTATTTCAGGCTTCATGCAATATCAGCTCCTTTTATACATTCTCCGGTCTCCGCCGATTTGAATATGGCATCTATGATCCTCATGACACGCAGCATTTGCCTGTGTGTCACTATTGGCTCCTCTTCCCCTCTGACGGCTTTTGCAATATTGTCATAATAATCCTTGCAATCCGGATCCATCTGCGGCAGGGGCACTTCATCAATTGTTTCCACCGGCCTTGGCGCCATGGTTTTTGTGGGACCCGCGCTGGTGTAAACAATACTCTCCTCCCATTTGAAATCCACCTGGTTTGCCTTCAGGATTTTACCATTGCAATCCCAGTCGTTGATGACAAGCGTCCCGTTGTCGGTGCTCACATGCCAGCGTGGCAGCGGAATGAAGGTGTAGGTATCCACCTCGATCAGGGCGCTCAGATTATTTTCAAATTTCAGAAGCACTTTGAAATTGTCATCCACATCTTTAAATTTAACGCTCAAAAGCTGCGCGTATATTTCAGTCACCGGGCTGTCCACCATCCACAGAATCTGATCCAGCAGGTGTACGCCCCAGTCCAGCAGCATTCCTCCTCCGGCGGCCTTCACACATCTCCAGTCGCCCGGAACTCCCTTTGAACCCTGTACGCGGGATTCGATGTAGAATGGTTCGCCTATGAGCTTTTTTTCCAGCGCTTCTTTAACTATTCTGAAATCCTTGTCCCAACGCCTGTTTTGATGAACGGTGAATATTTTTCCCAGGGAATCGGCGGCGGCGATGACCTCTTCCAGTTCCTTTGCGTTCATCATTACAGGCTTTTCGGAAATCACATGCTTTCCGGCCTCCATTGCCTTAATGGACAGTTCCCTGTGAAAATTGTTGGGAGTGGCTATTATTACAAGTTCGGTATCGTCCGCCAGGCACTCCTCCAGTGAGGAATACCCCTTATACCCGTCCTTTACAGCCTTTTGTACACGTTCAGGCTTGGTGTCGTAGGCCCCCACAACCTCAAGAGAATTTATCTTTCTTATCTGCTGCGCATGGAAGGAACCCATTCCCCCATATCCGATAATTGCTGTCTTTATACCCATTTTTTTACAACTCCTATAAATCAAAAGTTTGGAAAACCCGCCTTGCGGATTTTCGGTATGTGAAGAGCGTGATGAACACTCCAATCCATCAGTCGGGAAAACTCGCAAGGCAGTTTTCGAAGCGTGAAGAGTGAGATGTATGCATTTATCTCCTCAGTTGGGAAAACCCGCAAAGCGAGTTTTCTATGTGCGAAGAGTAAGATGAATACACTGCTCTTTGCTTCGCACTAGGCCCACCACATTCCTTCCGGCTTTTCCTCAAATATCATGACCCTCTTCAAGAAGGCAACCGCCTTTTCAAGCCCTTCCTTTGAGGTCATCAGGCTGTCTTCGTGCTCGATGGACATTACATAATCATAGCCCACAAGCCTCAGCTCGCTGCATATGGCCCGCCATACCTCTTCTCCGTGGCCGTAGCCCACTGTTCTGAACAACCAGGACCTTTCCGGCTCCCTCGCGAAATGCTTTGTGTCCAGAACACCGTTTATGGCGGTATTGTACGGGTCTATCTTTGTGTCCTTTGCATGGAAATGGTGTATTGCGCCCTTCAATGCCCTTATGGCCGCCACAGGATCGATCCCCTGCCAGAACAGGTGGGAGGGGTCAAAGTTGGCTCCGATGATATCACCGCCAACCGCCGCCCTGAGCTTCAGCACTGTTTCAGGATTGTACAGGCAGAAGCCCGGATGCATTTCAAAGGCTATTTTGTCGACGCCGTACTTTTTGGCATACTCGGCAGTTTTCTGCCAGTATGGAATCAATACCTCATTCCACTGCCATTTCAATATTTCCTGGAAATCATCCGGCCACGGGCAGGTTACCCAGTTGGGATATTTTGAATTTTCACTGTCGCCGGGGCAGCCAGAGAAAGTCACCACCCTGTCGATTCCCAATTCCGAGGCCAATTGCACCGCAGCCTCAAACTCGCTGTGGAATTTCTGCGCAATATCCTTCTGTGGGTGTATGGGATTGCCGTGAACAGAGAGCGCACTCAAGGTTATATCGTGTTTTTTTATGGTATTTTTAAATTCAGTTATAAGGCCTTTGTCCTTTATAAACTTTACCGCATCGCAATGAGCCGTGCCAGGATAACCGCCGCAGCCTATTTCCACGGCTTCTACGCCTATACACTTCAAATATTCCAGCGTCTCGTCAAGGTTTTTGTCTCCGAACAAAACTGAAAATACTCCTAATTTCATAGTCGACCTCCAATTAAATTTATTCATAGTTTAACCTGAGAATACGTTTTAAACTCCTCCCAGGCTGTTTCTAAAGCCAATTACGGTTAAAACCTCCGCCTTCAGTCGAATACTGCTTCCGGGCAATTGTATCTGAAGGTTTCAACGCCTGGATTTAGAAATAAACCGGTTTGCCCGTTTTTGCGGACTCATATATGGCCTCGAGTATCTGTGTGACCACAAATGCCTGCTCCGGCTTCACCGTCAGCTCTCCCTTGCCCTGGACGGCATTGATGAATGTCAGCTGCTCGATTACTTCCGGCTTTAAGCTTCCGCCTTCATAGAAAGCCACTCCGCCTGCGTTCAGGTCAGGCTTGGTCACGTATTGGCGGCCGTTTTTTACACCGTTGATCCTGAGACCGTCAAGCATGTCGGCTCCGCCCTCCGAACCGCAGAGAATGGTGGCCGCCTCAAGGTTTTCCAGTGTGTTCAGCGCCCAGCTGGATTCCAGCAGGATAGTAGCTCCGTTTTCCATGACAACAAAACCAAAGGCGCTGTCCTCCACGGTAAACTCTTCACACTTCCAATCGCCCCATGCATTTCCCGTATTCTTCTGGTTGTTGAGCTTGTGATATACTGTCCCCACCGCGTATTTGGGCTTGTAATTGTCCATCATCCAGAGGGTCAGGTCCAGTGCGTGTGTTCCTATATCTATCAGCGGTCCTCCGCCCTGCTCGTATTCGTTGAGAAAAACTCCCCAGGTAGGCACAGCCCTTCTTCTCAAAGCTCTCGCCTTTGCAAAATAAATATCTCCCAACACTCCATTTTTGCACTCTTCCTTCAGATATGTGGAATCCGGGCGGTAGCGGTTCTGGTAGCCTATTGTCAATATTTTATTATTGGACTTTGCCGCTTCAAGCATTTTTTTTGCTTCCGCGGAATTTATAGCCATCGGCTTTTCACACATGACATGCTTGCCAGCGTTCAGCGCCGCCACAGTAATTTCACTGTGGGAGCGGTTAGGCGTGCACACATATATAATATCGATACTGCCGTCTTTCAGAAGCTCCCTGTAGTCGGAATAGGTCTTTGCCTCTCCCGTTCCGTATTCTTTTGCGGCTTTTTCCGCCTTTTCGATTACGATATCGCAGAACGCAACCATATCAACCAGTCCGGTAGCTTTCACACCCGGCATTTCTTTTCCGTTTGCAATACCTCCGCATCCGATAATTCCGGCTTTTAAATTGGACATAATTATCTCCTCCCGTAGCGCTTAAAATGATATAAATCACTTCAATACATATTAGTATTATATTGACAATGATAAAGGTAATTTGCTAATATCGAAAGTAAATAATCCAGTTATATAAGACAAAAACTGATGTGATAAAAATTATTATACAGAGGTCTGACAATGAGCGCTTTTTTTGAAATTGCCCGTGAATCGGACAGTAAAATTCAGATTTTCAGAGCCATAAACAATATCTGCGAACCGCATTTTCATTCCAATATCGAACTGGTGTATGTGGTAGGCGGGGAAATCAACATTAATATAAACGGTCAGATCAAGACTCTGACCGAAGGCTGCATGTCCGTGGCAAACAGCTATGACATCCATTCCTATTATAATGTGGAGAACTCTGACACTATTATTGTTATTATACCTGTGGGGCTTGTGGACGGTTATATCACCTCCATCCGTTCCAGGGTTTTCTCATCGTCCTTTATTGACAGCTGTGAAAACACAAGACAAATTTATTACATTATGAAGCAGATGCTCAAAAACCGGGATTCGGTCAACCACATCACAGGCAAGGGCTGTGCCTATTATATCCTGGGCTTGCTGCTGGACTGCGTCCGGCTGATCGACAAGCCCACAGTGAGCAGTACGGACCTGGCCCGGAGAATATTGGTCTACCTGGAGCAGAATTATCTCAATACTCTTTCAATTGAAACTCTGGCCAGGCATTTCGGCTACAACAAAGATTATCTTTCCAGGTTTTTCAATTCATACCTGGGCTGCGGTTTTAACAGCTATATGAACGCCCTCCGTTCCAGACATGCCGCTCAGATGATTTCAAACGGCAGATCGGATCTGACCGATATAGCCTTTATGTCCGGCTTTGGAAATTACAGGACCTTCAACAGGGCATTCCTCCAGTCCTATGGGATTACTCCCTCAGACTACAAAAAAAGGATTTCCGGGGCGGTGTGATTTACGGAAATTTCCGCCCCGGCGCTTTCTTTTTTAAATATCCCTGCCTGCAAACAGTGAAAATCTTTTGACTTTAACACTGTCATTAATAATATATGTCCAGGTGGATGACGGCCTGTTATTTCTCTCCTGGATCAAAGTTTCCATATCCCTTGTAAAGTCCACCTTGTCCATTTCACATAATATTTTTACATCAAGTCCCCGATAGAGCCTGTCAAATTCTTCTATAACCAGCTTATGATATTCATCCAGCGGATTCTTTCTGCCGGCGCTCACAAGATGGATACCTTCTCTGATATCTTCACAGCATTCCAGAAAGTCATACCAGCTTTCGTCAATGCAATTAAGAGAGACTCTGCGTCCGATTTCATCCACTTTTTCTTTTCCGTGAAAAGCGCACAGCTCTATGTACTTTTCCGGCTCTTTAAGCTCTGATGCAGAAGGCGTTCTCTTCAGCAGGATGTCCGTGCGTCTGGCGAAAAGGATCCTCCTCTGGCATTCAAGTACATAGGCATATTTCCCAAGGGTCCTTCTGATTTCAAAGTTCTGCCCGTCCACTACCCTCTGGATATGGCCGATCAATTGGTTTAATTTATTGTCATTTATTTTTTCAGCTTTTTTCAACCCGTTATATTTTGGGGGAAGCTCATCATATATTCCGTATCTTGTCAACAGTTCGTCCTCCAGACTGACATAGAATATGGAAGCTCCCGGGTCCCCCTGCCTGCCCGCCCTTCCTCTTAACTGGTTGTCAATCCTGACACATTCATTTCTGCTTGTCCCTATTACGTATAAGCCGCCCAGTTTAATCACTTCATCTGTCTCATCCGGATTACCCCGGTCTCCCAGTTTTATGTCTACTCCGCGGCCTGCCATGTTGGTAGATACCGTAACCGCTCCCAATCTTCCGGCCTGCGCTATTATCCCCGCCTCTTCATCATCATTTTTGGCATTGAGGACTACACAGCTTATACCGTGTTTCTTCAGCCTCTTTTCAAGCATCTCCGATTCTTCAATATTGGCTGTACCGATGAGAATGGGCCTTCCGGTTTCATGAGTCAGGATAATATCTGCCGCTATAGCCGCAAATTTTGCCTCTCTATGGGTGAATACCAAATCAGGATAATCAATACGAATACATTTTTTATAGGGCTCAGCTACAAACACCTCAAGACTGTATGTCTCCCTGAATTCATCCCTGGAGGTTCTTGCGGTAGCTGTCATTCCGCTGATTTTAGGATACAGGCTGATAAAATTCTGCAATGTTATCCGTCCCAGAATCCTGCTGTTCCGGACATTATTCAGGCCTTCCAATGCCTCAACCGCCATCTGGAGCCCATCGTGCCATTTTCTTCTGTCCGCAATCCTTCCCGTAAACTCATCTATTATTTCTACTTTTTCATCCCGCACAATATAGTCCACATCTTTTTTCAACAGCGTTTTAGCATGGAGGAGGTTGTTGATCGAAGTTAAAAGTCCCAGGTTGCCGGCGTCATACAGGTTTCCGCAAGATAATACCCTTTCCAGCCTGCTTATGCCGTCATCCGTAAGATATACATTTCTTTGGTTGCCGTCGGTGAGATAATCCCTGCCCGGCCTGAGGCCCGAGACAATCTCCACCAGACTCCGGCCCATAGGCACCTGGCTATCCGGCATATCTCCTGCAATTATCATGGGAACCCTGGCCTCATCAATAAGGATAGAATCGGCTTCATCAACAATGGCAAAATTAAAGGGGCGGTGCACCAGTTCATCTTCACTGTATGCCATGGAATCCCGCAGATAGTCAAATCCGGCTTCCTTGGGAGTCAGATATGTTATATCCGCTTGATATGAAACTTTGCGGCGTGTGTTATCCATACGCTCCTGGATACAGTCCACGCTTAGCCCCCATGCCTCATAAATATCTTTCATCCAGAGGGCATCCCTTTTTGCAAGATAATCATTGAAGGTGAAAACATGCACTCCCATTCCGGTCAATGCATTTACAGACACCGGAAAAACAGCTGCCAGAGTCTTTCCCTCACCGGTTGGAAGCTCCGCGATATTTCCGAAATGAAGGGCAACACCTGTGAGCAGCTGGGAATCAAACGGCTCCAGCTTCAATACACGGCTGCATATTTCCTTTGTTATGGCATAGCTCTCAATTAAAAAATCTGATATGAAGGAATCCTTCTGCATGAAGGCGTTGAGGAAAGCAGGATAACTCAATTTTACCCTGTTCCGTGATTCTTCGGCATATTCATTTTGCGCACCGGACAGCCATACCGAAAACCGTTCTCTGAATTGCCTGATATGATCAGTAAATTGATTCTCTGAAAAATTATTGAAACTGAATTTGTTTATTTTTCCCACTATTTCAGCATAGTCTGAAAAAGGTCTCTTGCCGGAATTTTCCGCCAAAGTCCGGTCTATTGTATTGAAAAATTTTTTGAACATAAAAAACCTCCCGTATTTTTGAATAAAACATTCCGAATACGGTGGCCTCCGGGTCTTTTCTTACCCTGTATATGATTATTATAAGATTATTCAGACGTCCTAAAATATCCAGATCAATAATAAAATGTCCCGAAATCAATATGCAGCACAAAACGGCGGCTCCTATGCCAATAAAGCATATGAGCACATCTTTGAACACTTCCAGCTGCACAATAAGTAAATTCGGTATGAAATTGGATAAAAGGAGCATCATCAATTCCATTTGCATTAACCTCAATTTAAATCTAATTCAACTTTTGCTTTTCTGCCCTTCAGCAATAACGTCAGTGCAATTGCAGCCGCCAAAACCGCTGTGACTGCCAGACCACCCTCCAGGCCAAAGCTGCCGCCGTTAATTATGCTATTGCCTTCCGTGGGCGTAAAGGATAATACCGAGGCTTTTATCTGTATACCGCTGACAGCTATCCCGTAAATATTTCCCTGGGCAAAGTTCCAGACGGAATGAATGGCGCATGTGCCCCA
Organism: Bacillota bacterium; assembly: GCA_023397905.1. Taxonomy (GTDB): domain Bacteria; phylum Bacillota; class Clostridia; order Acetivibrionales; family DSM-1351; genus Ruminiclostridium. The sequence continues at coordinate 12,555 of JAEWSZ010000121.1, forward strand.
TAGGCTGTCTGCCCTCAATGTGTATACAGAAGCGAAAATGCCGTACAATGTAAGATTGATTATGGGCAGCAGCGATATCCCGTTGTTTGCCATGTGCATCAGCGCAAATATGACCGAATTGAGAAGAATTGCAAGTATTACCGGTTTCTTAGCCGCAACCGACACCATGAAATAACCTCTCATCAGCACCTCCTCGCTCATTCCCTGAAAAAGAAAAGCGAACAGGAAAACAATCACCATCCCCAGGCTGTTTCCAAGCACCACCCCATTAAACTCCAGCGTTCCCGCAAGCCAGCATATCAGTACTGCCGCACTGAACATAACAGCTCCCACAAGCAGCCCCGAAGCATATCCCCATATGGCCTTCCGCTTCCCCAGACCCATGGAATACAGGCTGCGCTTTTCAATAAACCTGCAATATATTATAACAAGAAAAATCGATATGGCTGTACCGAACAGCATTGCTAAACTTGTACCGTCTCCGCCGGTCAAATCCGAAACATAATTTTGATCGAAGGACGTACCGTCACCCGGGGTGATCCTGCCGTTGGAAACATCACCTATGACCTTGGCTACCGCAAAAAATATCACCGGGATACTGGCGGCTATTTGTGTGACTATCAATACAGCTATAAATATCAGGATCTGTATTGCCAGTCCGGGCCGAAATTTTGCTTTTTGCGCTTCCAAAACCATCGTGGGCCTGTTTTTTAAGATATCAAGCATACCGCACCTCCTTGTTTTACCAAAGTCAATTACGGTTGAAAGCCTTCGCTTTCAGCCCATAGTAATCGACTTTTAACAAGTTTATCATATTATATAATCTATATTCAATATATAAATATTTATTTGATATCGCGCCTGTTAAATGAGTCAAGTGCGGTATAACCCATGCATATTAACAGCACCGCAAGATACACCAGTGAGAACGTCAATGAATTATTCACCTGACCCGGCAGGGTATTTTGAGCCGTGTCGGAAAAAATCTTTGAGGTTATTTCCATATTGTTAAAGGGTATGAATCTGCGCCATTCACCGCTGGTAAACATCATAAGCAATGTATTCGCCTGGCCTCCCACGAAGTACACCGCCAGGGAAATAGCCACTGAGGCGGCCGTGTTTCTGGTCAGTATTGACAGCATAAAGGCAAATAACGTAAATACTATAACCGTAATAAAATCCGTAAACAGTGCCGCAAATTTAAACAGGTAATAGTTCATCTCGTGTTCCGTTCCGTTTTTGGTAAATGTATATGTTCCGCCGAAATCAAAACCAAAAAGGAGACCGCTTGCCAGCAGGGAAAAAGCGTAGATAATAAGCGCCGCAATAACTCCCACGCTCAGCAGGGACAGAAATTTTGCGGTGAATATTTTCCACCTCTTTACGGGGGATATTATCAAGGATTTTATCGAACCGGTTGAGATCTCACTTGAAACACTTCCGCCGGCTAAAATCATCACAAGAATAACCAGCATGAAAATCCCCACGCTCAGCATATTGGACAATACGTTCAAACCGTCTATTTTCATGTCATTGTACACCTGCTGATATTTTAGCAGAGCTCCGAACGCAAAAATCATTGCAAGGGTAATTGCCATCAATACCATTACGCTTACTTTTTTCCCGATCTTGATCATTTCATTTGTATATAAAGCCATTATTTTACGCAATGTGGTTCCCTCCTCCGGTAATTTTCATAAACGCCTCTTCCAGGGAGCTTTCTATTTTGTTTATTCCATAAACTTTTATGCCCCCCGCGGCAAGAGAAAAGTTTATATCCGCCGCACCGTCCCTTTCCACTTCCAGGTCAATATACTCGCCGGCGGTCTTCTTTATCACTCCGCCGTATTGGGGCGTCAATATTTCAACAGCCTTAGCAACAGGCTCCAGTGTAAAGCGGTAAATGCTTTTCTCACTTGTCTGTGTCAGCAGCTCCGATACCTTTTTAACTCCCAGGACCTTTCCGTTGTCTATTATTGCGACTCTGTCGCACATCAGTTCCATTTCTGACATGAGGTGGCTGGATACGAATACCGCAACGTTTTCCTCATGAGCAAGCTTTTTAAGTATATCCCTGAGCTCCTTGATCCCCGCCGGGTCCAATCCGTTTGTAGGCTCATCCAGAATGAGCAGTTTCGGCTTGTGGAGAAGCGCCTGGGCCAGACCGCAGCGCTGCTTCATTCCAAGTGAATATTTTTTCACTTTTTCCCTTATGCGGTTTTCCATCCCCACCAGATCAACAACTTCATTTATTCTCTCTTTTGTGACTCCGTCGTGTAAGCGGGCATACATCTGAAGATTTGTCAGCCCGCTGAGGTCCTTGTACATTTCAGGATTTTCAACTATTCCTCCGATGTAGGACATGGCTTTTTCATAATCCTTTTTTGTATTAATTCCGTTAATAAATATTTCCCCGGAATCCTTAGCCAGAAAACCCATTACCATTTTGATGGTGGTGGTTTTCCCGGCGCCGTTGGGACCCAGAAAACCGAAAACTTCACCTGCGTACACTTCAAAAGAAGCATTGTCAATTATCTTTCTTTTTCCAAAGTACTTATCGATATTTGAAAGCTTTAAAATTGTCTCCATTTTTGTCTTATCCCCTTCTTTTTCTATTTAACCACCAGATAAACGGCCACAGCCAGTATGGCTAAAACCGTCAATATCAGGCCGCGGTTTATTTTCTTCAGAAATTTCATATATATGCCCATGCCCCGCATCTCGCACAAAACATCATGAAAGTTTGGCATGGACTCGGTCCCCCTTTACAA
>JAEWSZ010000147.1 GCA_023397905.1 Bacillota bacterium
CGGCAGATGTTGGCGTTTTCAGATTTTTCATTCCGGCTTCTGGATTCCGGCTTCTGCTTTCTTTTCAAATAGTATTTCTCCGGCCTTTTCCCTCAAAATATCGGCGTCTCTGCGGCTGGGCCTCATGTCGAATATGCGCTCCGCCGCAGCCAGGAACTGGTTCAGGTCGCAATTTCCGGCCCGCTCGCCCATTCCGAATAGCGTAGTGTCAATATATTCGGCGCCCGAGTTTGCAGCCGCCAGTGAATTTGCTACAGCCATTCCCAGATCGTTGTGGGCATGTATTTCCACCTCCATATCCGTATGGCTTTTCATTTCCTTCACGGACTGATAGGCCCTGGAAGGTGTCAGAATACCCACCGTATCCGCCAGGCGCACTCTTTTAACCCCCATCTCCCTGAGCATATCCGCAATACTTATGACAAAGGATATATCCGCCCTTGATGCGTCTTCGAAACCCACCGTTACGGTATAACCCTTTTCGAGGGCCATTCCCACACATTCCTGCAAGTTTTTCTGGAGCCATACCTTGTTTTTTTTGAGCTTCGAATAAATGTGTATATACGAAACAGGCGCGCTTATGTGAATAATGTCGGGATTACATTCAAAGGAATGCCTGATATCCTCGGTGTTCATTCTGTTCCAGGTCGAAATACGGGCCCTGTACCTATTCTCCATTATTTTGCATATGGTATCTTTTTCGTACTTGCCCATGGCGGGAATCCCCGCTTCTATCTGATTTATTCCCGCCCTGTCCATTAAAATGGCCAGCCTGACTTTTTGATCAACGCTGAAAGCAAAGCCCGGGCTCTGTTCTCCGTCGCGGAGAGTGGTATCCACAAGATATTTCTTTTTTTTCAAATAAGCCCACCTTCTTTGCCTTTTATCAATTATTCCATCGTATAATTCCAATTCCTTCCGGTATAATTGACTTTATGATACTATTTTGACAGATTATTGGCAAGCTTAATAAACTCTTCATCGGTTATACTTCTTCCCAAAGCGATGCTCTCCTGCTGCACGCTGTTTAAAAGCTGGGGCAGCTTTTCTCTCTGGTAGGATATGCCGTATTCCCTGAGCTTTATTTCCAGTGTTGTCCTGCCGGAATGCTTGCCAATTATTATTTTTCTCTCCATGCCTACCACAGATGGCTCAAATGGCTCATAATTGGCTCCGTTCTTGTATATTCCGTCCACATGGATACCCGATTCCACATTAAAAATATTATCGCCGACAACGGCTTTGTTTCCTGCAATATCAATTCCGGTCAGCTCCTGGAACAGGGTTTTGATTTTTCTCAGCACCGACAGATCCTGATTTGGTTTATGGCGTCTGGCAATCCTAAGAGCCATTACCACCTCTTCAAGCGCGGCAAAGCCCCCGTTGCCCAGAAAGCTGACAGCGATATTATCTCCTCCGCCCAGGACCCATTCTACAGCAAGAGCGCTGGCGCAGAAAAAATTATTCTGAGGGCAGAACTCGATCTGCCCTCCGTTGATTTTTTTAATCCTGTCAAACACCGATGCGTAATCATGCTGCAGAAGGTCGTCCAGACCCACGATCCGGATACTCTGATATTCTGAAAATCTGTTCAGCAGGTTGATTTCCCTTATATCATTTACCTGGATTTCAGATATGGTTCCCGGAGGAACGTCAAAGCCGCTGTATCTGCCGACATACCGTATAAACCCCGGATAGTATTTTATATCCGCCGGATGCCGGACCCGCAGAACGGTTTTGCCGGGATCGACGTTATCCCCCAGTATTTCAAGTGCCGGAATATTGATCTCAATAAAATTTATACCCGTCAGCAGCAGCAACCGGTACAGCTCAGCCAGTTTTTCCCCGGGGATAGCCTTATAATTCAAAGTACACAATGTCACATCCGTAATTCTTATCATTTCAGCTCTCCCCTCCATTTTCAATTAACCCTGAGAAACCGGTGCGGATCATAAAGTCAATTATTATCAGCTTTCAACCGTAATTGACTTTGATAAATTCTTCACGCTCAGGCAAATTCCCTTTTTAAGAATGTGCAAAGCTTTAAACCATCATTTATATAATATTATATAATATTCAGGTTTTGTATACGCTATACTAGATGACCAGCTTCTGAACCTTTTCTCCTCCCATCAGATGACTTTCCACAATTTCTTCAACATCGTCCTCGGTCACATTTCCGTACCAGGTCCCTTCAGGATAGACAACCACTATGGGACCTTTGTCGCAAATGCCAAAACAACCTGTATTGGTTATCATGACTTCACCGGAAAGATCATTGTCATCTATCTCCTCCATAAATTTCTGAACCAGATCCACAGCCCCCTTGGTATGGCAGTAGCCTTTCTGAGTCCCGTTGATTCTGCAGCTTGTACAGACAAATAAATGATATTTCGGACTTATCATAAAATCCCCCCGCTTTCATTTTTCATTATAAATAAGTTAATTTAACTTATATGGCTTAATTACACCGAGCCTCATATAAAACACCCGGCCCTATACAAGCAGTTTTTCCACAGCCTGCTTCACAGCGTCCTCTATTCTGTCATAGGTAGTAAATGTCTCTATGGACTTTTCCCTGAGCTTTTGCTTTGGAGCTTCGCCAATCCTCATTGCCAGAACTCCCTTGCAATCCTTGACCGCCTCAAGTATGGCTTCCATTTTTCCCGGCTTGTTTCCTCCGCCCATGCCGTCACAGCCGTCAGAGCCGTCGCAGTATTTGGACACGCTTCTTCTCTCCTTGAAACGGATGGAGTGATTTTTATATTCATATATATAAAAATCACTGGCATGGCCGAAATGCTGGTCCACAAGCACGCCGCTCTTGGATGAGACCGCAAACAGCAAAGGCTTTTCTTCTTCCTCTTCCTTCGCCTGTTCCTTTTTGTTATCCGTGCCGCAGGAACCCGTACAGCCCCTGAAATTTATGGATTCGTCCTTGTCGAGAGTGCCTATGGCGTCGGCCCTGCACTGGCGGCAGTGGTACATCTGCTTTATGGAAAGCTCACATTTCTTTCTCATTTCCATGATTTCCTTGTTGCTGGTCAGCGGCATATTTTCAAAAGCGCTTCCCACCACAGGAATCATCTGCATTATATTGGTAATCTCACATCCCAGTTCCTTTGCCTTTGCAATTACTATGGGTATATGGTATTCGTTGATGCCCTTCAGCATAACCACATTGACCTTACAGACAACCCCCAGGGATGTGAGCCTTTTCAGCCCCGCCAGCTGGTTTGCCATGAGGATCGCGGCTCCCACCTCTCCATAGTACCTGTTTCCCATATAATCCACATGTTTGTATATTTTAGCGCCTATGGTGGCGTTGACCGCATTCATTGTAACCGTCACATGGGATACGCCCAGCTCGACCAGCTCATCTGCGTAAAGCGGAAGCATCAGCCCGTTGGTGGACAGGCAGAAGGTTACGTCCGGATCGATTTCCCTTATGAGAGACAGGGTCTCCTTTGTCTTTTCAAATTCCGCCAGGGAATCTCCCGGGCCTGCAATGCCTACCACCTTCAGGTTGGGCATTTTTTCCCTGACCATCTGGTATTTTGCACATGCCTCTTTGGGCGACAGCACTTCGGTGGTGACACCGGGCCTGCTTTCATTGGGGCAGTCGAACTTTCTGACGCAGTAGTTGCACTGTATATTGCACTTGGGAGCTATGGGCAGGTGCATCCTGGCATACTGGCTGCCGCAGCCGTTAAAGCAGGGATGGGTTTCTGTTTTCCTTGCAAATTCGGCTTTCCTGTCAGCCCCGGTTTTCAACTGAGCTTTTTCAGAAGCGGTGGCCAAATCCACCGTATCAATGGAAGTAATCCCGTTGCCTTCTTTATCTTCCCTGTAATATTTTTCATATAAATCCTTCCTGAATTTATGCTCCTTCTGGCTGAGAAGAGTATTTGTGATCCTGTCCAGCAGCATCAGAGAACCTTCATACCCCAGCATCCTGACCCTCTGACCGCCCACATGGTCGTGTATGGGAAACGCACATCTCACCAGGGGCAAATGATGCTTTTCTTCGATTCTCCTGCCGTCGGAGCTGCCTATCATAATATTTGCACTCAGCTCCAGGGCATACTTTTCAATATTGTCAAAGTCGCTGTTGTCCAGGATTTTGTAGTCATTTACAAAAAGGAAATCCGCCACCTTCCGCACATCCTTTTCAAGCAGCTCCTTCAGGCTGCCGCATCTGGCTCCGGTTGCCGTCAGCACCGGCATAATGCCGTTTTCGGCGCACAGCCTGGCGGCTGAAAGTACAAAATCAGGCTCTCCGTAGATTACCGCCCGGCCCTCGGCATTGTATTTGTGGGAATCTATCATTGCATCCAGATACCGGCCCCGCTCTTTTTTGAGCTCTTCGGATTGCCTGCCGCCGGCCTTCTCCAGCACTTCTATCAAAGTGTCCGTATCTCTCAGCCCCACGGGCAGGTTGCACCTCACAAAGGGCACCCTGTATGCTTCATACAGATACTGGGCCGGCGAATTCTCATTTTCTGCAAAAGCCGACAGCTCAATGGTCAGCTTCGCGCCTCCCATCATGGATATTTCCTCTATGGAAGTTCCTCCGTCGGGCAGCCTATTATAATTTTCAGTATGCTGGCCGTCAAGATTTTCCGATATATCAGGCAGCAGTATATAGTCAATTTTCATTGTATCCAGCAGGCCCTTTAAATATCTGGTGTCCGCCGGGGAAATCATTCCGGTTATTATATTAATCCTGTTGTTTCTGCCGGGGATCATCTCAACATTTTCCACTATGGCCCGGAGTGCCTTGAAAAAGCCCTCATACTGTGTTCCGGAATACCCGGCGGAGGAAACGGGAATGATTTTTACATCCAGCTCGGGATGGGCCTCATAAAACCCGCTAATGATCCTGGACACGTCTTCGCCGATGGTCTCGGCCAGACATGTGGTGGCTATTCCTATGACTTCCGGATCATACAGCGCGATCATGTTTTCAAGGCCCTTTATCAGATTGTGCTCGCCGCCGAAAACCGTTCCTTCCTCTGTCAGGGATGAAGATGCAATGTCCACGGGCTCGTTGTAATGGGTTGCCATATGGCGGCGTATATAGGTGCTGCAGCCCTGAGAGCCATGAAGTATGGTCATACATTTTTTTATGCCGTAAAAAGCGCTTACAGAGCCCATGGGCATACACATTTTGCATGGATTTACATTTAGATTTACCAGATTTTTGCTCATGTTGCACCTCCTATTGTGGTAAAAACCCGCTTGCGGATTTCTCTTGCGCCAAGAAAGCCAATGTCTTTAAATAAGCGGCGCTTCGCGTTTTATATAATTCCAGACAGGGCTGTTCAGGGAGAGATTTATCTCCTTTGTAAAATTTATTACTCCTTCATACCCTGCAAGGGCGTGCTTTCTTTCATGGTTGTGATCGCAGAAGGCTATCCCCAGCTTATAGGCAAGAGGCCTTTCCTTTACGCCTCCCACCAGGATATCAGCGCCTTTTTCCTTCATAAAGGCCTCCAGTTCGGCGGGATTTGCGTCGTCCAGGATCACCGTGTTTTCTCCCACCAGGCTGGAAATTATTTCGTAGTCCTCCGGCTTGCCGGTCTGCGTGCCCACCACTACTGTCTCGATTCCCATTTCATTGAACTGCCTTATGAGAGAAATGGCCTTGAAACCGCCGCCCACATAGATTGCAGCTTTCTTGCCTTCAAGATTTCTTCTGTATTTATCTGAAAAACTTTTAAGTCTGTCCGTTTCGCTTTTTGTAAACAGCCTTGCCCTTTTAATATTCTCTTCACCGCCAATGGCTTCCGCTATGCGGATCAGAGACTGGGTGGTGTCCTCCACTCCGAAGAAGCTTATTTTTATAAAGGGTATTCCCATTTCCTCTTCCATCTTTTTTGCAAGATATGTCATGGATCCGGCGCACTGAACTATGTTGAGCTGTGCCGAAGGCGCCTTTATAAGCGTCTCATAACCAGCATCTCCCGTGATGGTGGAAACTACCGGAATCCCTATTTCCCTGAGATAATTCTTTATTATCCACATTTCACCGGCCAGGTTGAAATCACCTAAAATGTTTACTCCCCTGGCTTTTGCTATTTTTTTATGGGGTTCCAGAAGTGCCAGAATGGCATTGCATGCCATCTTATATCCATAGGACTTATTTCCCGAAAAACCCGGCGACTTCACCGGGATCACCCTGGTCCCATACTTCTTTTCAGCCTGTCTACAGACAGCTTCCACATCATCGCCTATTACTCCCACAATACATGTGGCATATACAAATATGACTTTCGGACGGTGCTTTTCAACTATTTCATCAATGGCCGCCTCCAGCTTTTTCTCTCCGCCGAAAACGATATCCTGTTCGGTCAGGTCGGTTGAAAAGCTGTTTCTGTACAGCTCGCTGCCGCTGGAAAGGCTTCCCCTTATATCCCAGGTGTAGCTGGCGCAGCCTATGGGGCCATGTACAATATGAAAAGCGTCCGTGATTGGATTGAGTACGACTCTGGCTCCGCAATACACGCAGGCCCTCTGGCTCACCGAACCTGAAAGGCTGTCGCTGTCACATTTGATTGCAGTTTTTGAAGCAGTTTTTCCAGAACGTATAAATTCTTTTCTTTCATTTAAAATCGTCGATTCCATTGCACCGCCCCTCTCAAATGGATTTAAGGGCCTAGGGTACACCGTATCAAAAACATACGGTGTACCCTGCTCCCATTTTCTTTCGTTATGCATTTATGGTTTTTATTCCGAATCCTGATCTATTACATAACCACTTCAAACTCTTCGTCGGTGGCGTCTCTATCCTGTCTGTCCATCAATGCGTTCGCAATGAGCTCAACAAGCCTCAATGCCCCTTTGTATCCCACGATGGGCGCATTGGAATGGGCGTATCTGTCCAGGACCGGGAATCCCGCCCTGACAAAAGGTATGTCCTCGGCTTTGGCAATTTGTTTGCCATAGGAGGATCCCAGCAGCAGGTCAACCTTTTCATTCTTGATCCACTGGTGCAGCTCGAACAGATCCCCGGAAGCCCTTGCCGTACAGCCTTCAACTCCGTACTGTTCAAACAGGCTGTTTGCCAGCCGTACAAAATTTTCACCTGGAGTTCCCGTCAGAACATACCTGGGGATCATGCCCATTTCCAGAACCATTCTGGTCAAGCCCAGCGCCGTGTCGGGATCGCCGAAAATCGCCACTGTTTTATTGAAGAAATAGAAGTGGGCATCCAGCATAAGGTCCACCAGCTGTCCGCGTTCCTCTTCAAGCTCGTAGGGAACCTCCTCGTTGGAGATTGCGGCCAGCTCCATTATTAATTTATCTGTGGCCTCTATTCCGATGGGAAGGGGCAAAAGCGTATGG
>JAEWSZ010000165.1 GCA_023397905.1 Bacillota bacterium
GTATACACAGCCCGGAAAGTCGGTACAGCCGAGCCAGCAGCCAGGACAGAATGTTCAGCCCGGAAAGTCAGCACAGCCAAGCCAGCAGCCAGGACAGAATGTTCAACCCGGAAAGTCTGTGCAGCCAAGCCAACAGCCGGAGCAGAACGCAAAGCCGGGAAAATCGGTACAACCCGGACAGACCGAGCAGAACAGCAAGCCTGGAAAGTCTGTGCAGCCTGCTGAACAGTCAAAGGACAAAGTAAAAAAAAAGTAGCTGAAGCTCATACCGGAGATATGTTGAAACGGCTTGAAGGAAAAAAGGAGGACATCCGGAAGCAGTATGAGGAAGGGAAGATAGATCAAAAAGAGGCTGAAGAAATAACCCAGAAGCTTGACAGGCGGATTGCCAGAATAAAGGAATTCAACAGTCTGCCTCTTCCCGAAAAAAAGGAACGTCTCTCAAATAAATTCAAGTACCATCTGGAACAGAATATTAAGGATGGAAAGGTTACAAAAGAAGAAGGAGAAAAGATATTAAAGGATTTTAACAAATCGCTTGAAAACTGGGATGGAAAAGAATCCCCGAAGTTCATGCACAAACATCATAAAAACAATAGAAACTAGAAACACTTGATTCCGGAAGGGTTCCGGAGGAAGTACAAAAAAGACGGTTCCAGACATTGATTGATACTCTGTATCAATTAATATCCGGAGCCGTCCTCAATTTTACATGGATATTATTTCAGCGCAAGGGCGCCCTGAGCTTTACCAGCCGTTTTTCAGGCATTCCCGCAGGCTTCACCGCAGAGACGATCACTGTCAGCAGTATGACGATGCAGCCGATGAACGGGGCTATGCCTGAAAAATGCTCTCCCAGGAGTACGGCGCCCAGCAAAGCGGTGGTAACAGGCTCGAAAGCGTAAAGTATCGTGGCGCTTTCCGGTCGGACATATTTGATGGCGGAGCTCTGGAACAGGGACGTAAATACTGTTACGGTGGCATTTAGCCCGATCAGCAGGAAAAATAACGGAGTTGTGATTTTTCCCAAGGAGATGCCTGCCGGTTCAAATATAAGCGCAAGGGCTAAAAACATGACCAAGTTGGTGGCGTGCTGTATGAAGGTAAATTGGACCGGACTCACCGCATGTGAAAATTTATTTTGCAGGGCTATGAACAGTGAGAAAAATATGGCATTGCACAGGGCAAAAATATCTCCGGCATTAATATTCAGGCCTTTGCCGGCACAGGTTATGAGGTAAATCCCCAGCATGGCTGAAACCGCCAGGAGGACGGTTTTCAGGGAAGGGGATTTTCTCTCCAGTATTGCCATGATAACAGGAGTTATTACAATAGACAGCTGTACGATAAAAGCGGTGTTGGAGCCTGAGGTCCTCTTCAGGGCCAGCATGCAGAAGGTGTTGCTCACCACCGAAGCCAGGCTTATAAGGGAACAGACCAGAACAGCTTTTTTATTGAAACCCTTCAATTGTTTCCTGAACAATATAAAGGTAGCAGCCAACCCTATGGCGGCACAGATAAAAAGTATTGAAAATGGCGGCAGAAAGCCTAAAAGCATTTTTGACCAAATGTATGAGGAACCCCAGAATAGGGCGTTAAGCAGTAAAAAAAATTGGGCGTTGCGTCCGGTGATTATTTTCATAGTATATGTACCTGCCTGTAATGTTTTATTTACACTATCATTATATTCCAAACTTTCGCATATTTTATTGCATAAAATGTTAAAAAATATGCAAAAGCTGTGATTTTGCCATTTCAATTTTTCAGCACATATAATAAAATAAGTATATGGACCGGAGGAAAAAAAATCCGGTAAAAAAGTATGGAGGTTGCAAATGGAACAGGGCATTAAAAGAGGTTATCTGGATAATGACTTTAAATTTTTTCATTTGAAGGATAAGAAAAATATCCAGTTTGAACACCATTATCACGATTTTAACAAGATCATCATTTTTGTGAATGGCAACGTGGTTTACAATATTGAAGGAAAATCATACAGGCTGAAGCCCTGGGACGTGCTTTTCGTCCCGGGAAGCCAGGTCCATAAGCCCATAATCGGGTCCGATGAGGAATATGAGAGAATAGTGATCTGGATAAACAACGCTTTCCTTGAGGCGCACGGAAATGCGGAAAACAATCTCCTGACCTGCTTTAATATTGCCCGGGAGAACAGGCATCTTGTCAGGCTGGGAGAGAACTCGCTGAACTCTGTCAAAACAATTCTTTCAAGAATAGAGCAGGAGATGAAAAACAGGCAATTCGGGTCCGGGATCATGGGGAACGCCCTGTTTGTCCAGTTCATGGTATACATAAACCGGCTGCAGCTCAAGCCAGACAAGCAGGTGGAAAGCATTGAAGTGGAATATGACGAGCAGATACAGAAGATAATTCACCATATCAATTCCAGCCTTGATTCGGATCTGAGCATAGCTGCGCTCGCCTCAAAGTTTTTCATTAACAAGTATTATTTGATGCATAAATTTAAAGACAATACGGGGTACACCATACACAGCTATGTAAACAATAAAAGGATGCAGAAAAGCGCCGAGTACATAAAGGCGGGCATGGCCCCGTCCGATGCGGCTGTAAAGTGCGGCTTCAATGACTATTCCAGCTTTGTAAGAGCCTTTTCGAAAATGTTCGGGGCTTCTCCGAAAAAGTATTACAAAGCCTCGATAGCGCCGCACTCCAGGCTGTTCCAGGTGGAGGGCTGACAAATCGAAGCATCAGCAATAGATCATTTTTTTAGTCATTCCGCCGTCCACAGTGAGATTTTCCCCGGTGATGAAACCCGATTTGTCCGAGGAGAGGAACAGACAGGCCTCCGCAATATCGTCAGGTATGCCCACACGGCCCGCAAAATGCTGCTTGTGATCCTGCTCGGAGAGAACTTCCTGCTTTGCCGCGGAACTCTTCTTCCAGGAGGAGACATCTATCCAGCCGGGACTTATGGAATTCACCCTGATACCGTACTGGCCCAGAGATGCCGCCAGTGAATGGGTAAGAGCTATAATACCGCCCTTGGAAGCGGAATATGGCTCTGTGTCCGGCTCCGACATAAATGCCCTGGTAGAAGCCATATTTATAATATTTCCGTATTTCTGGTCCCGCATTATGGGCGCGCAGAATTTTGCACAGTAATACATTCCGGAAAGATTCACCGCAATGGCCTTATCCCAGTATTCCACCGGAGTTTCAAAAATATTGCCGAAGCCTGAAACGGCGGCATTGTTAACCAGTACGTGTATTCCGCCGTATTGCCTGAAAGCCCGGTTTACCATGGCCTCCACGGCTGGGGCGTCAGAAACGTCGGTTTTTATAAAGAGGGCTTCATGGCCTGCGGCTTTTATATATTTTTCATTTTCCAGCCCGGCTTCCTCGTCACACTCTGCCAGCACCACATTGGCTCCTTCCAGCGCAAACCTCCTTGAAATGGCTCTTCCTATGCCCTGGCCTCCGCCGGTCACGATCACGGTTTTATTTTTAAATGCTGTCATATGGGTTCTCCCTTCATAAAGCCAATTGCCACCGGTTGAAACCTCGGCTTTCAGCAGTAGCAGCAGGCTGAAATTTTAATGATATATTTATTTTAGCAGAAAGCTGATAAATATTCGATTTAACATATTCAGTATAGCAGACAGTTTGATTTAATCGGATCATTTTTATTATGAAAGCTGAAAATAAGTCCGTCCAACTCCGGGAAATGTTAAATATATCTTGACATGATATATCACGACACGATATACTGTATTTATGATATATCACATCGCGATATATTCGGGCTTATCCATCCGCGCTCATAGCAGATTGAAAGCTGGTCCTATATTGTGGCTGCTTTTGCAGCTTGCGAGGCTGAAAGAAATTTTTTAAAAATTATAAAGGGGGACCGGGCCCATGCCTGCTTTCATGATGTTTTGTGCGAGATGCAGGGCATGGGTATAAATATGAGGGAACAACTCAGAAAGGCGTATATGCCCATGAGTGAGTCGGCATTTTATATATTGCTGTCGCTTACAAAGCCGGGACACGGCTATGGGATCATCCTCCATGTGAAGGAAATAACCCATGGAAGGATAGTTCTGGGAGCCGGGACCATATACGGTACGCTTACAAAATTTGAAAAGGACAGGATCATTGAGCATGCCGGAGAAGAGGACAGAAGAAAGCTGTACAAACTCACGGAAGACGGGCTCTGGCTGCTGCAGCAGGAGCTGAAAAGAGTCGATGAACTATATGCCAACGGACATGGTATTTTGGAGGGGAAAAGCGATGATCAGTGTTTTTAAATGGTGGTGGGCCTGGGATTATGAAATTATTGAAGACTGGTTGGAAAGCATGGAGGCCGGAGGCCTTCGCTTAATAGAAACAAGACTGGACGGGACCATGTTTTGTTTTGAAAAGTGCGATCCGGCAAAGGCCAGGTACTGTATTGATTATCAGAGCAAGCTGACGCCGGAATATCTGGCGATAATATCTGACGACGGCTGGAAGCTGCATCAGATAGGCTTGGGCTGGTATATTCTCAGAAAGGAATATGAAACCGAAAGGCCTGAATTATATACGGACTTTGAAGGGCTTCTCACCAGGAACAGGACGCTTCTGACCGTCATGATCATAATTTCCGCAATAGAACTTTTGTGTATAGGAAATCTGGTATGGAACGCATACAAATTTCCAGACAGCGGCAATCTTGCTTTTGTATCCATATTCATAGCCGCTACAATGGCATTTTTCGCATTTATTATTACGAATCTCGCCATACAGAACAAAAAATTCCGCAAGAGGAATTAACTAAAGGTATTAACCAAAGAACTAACTGAGGAAACAGTGCGCTGGGCGCTTTAAATGTATTTTGAAAATGTGTTTTAAAACAGGAAAAAATATTAAAATCAAGAGGTGAAGACATGAGCTTGTCAGTAGAAAATGTCTCCAAAAAATTCGGAGAAAAACTGGTGGTGGACAATATCAGTTTTGAAGTGAAGGAACCGGGGGTTTTCGGCTTGCTGGGCACAAACGGAGCCGGTAAAACCACCACCATAAGAATGATACTGAATATTGTGAAAAAGGACAGCGGATCGATTAAGTGGAACGGCCGGCCCGTATACGAGCAGATTCAAAGCTTCGGATACCTTCCCGAAGAGAGGGGGTTATATCCGAAGGTAAAAGTTTCGGAACAGTTAATGTATTTTGCAGGGCTTAGGGGAGTTGGGCATGAAAAGGCCAAAAAGGCCATAAATTACTGGCTGGAGCGGCTGGAAGCAGAGCAGTACATAAATATGCCGGCTGAGAAGCTTTCCAAGGGAAATCAGCAGAAGATACAGTTAATTGCGTCCATTATCCATGATCCCGGTCTCATATTCATGGACGAACCCTTCAGCGGACTTGACCCTGTCAATACAGACATGTTTAAGGGCGTCATCTATGAACTCATCGGCAAAGATAAAATAATCATCATGTCAAGTCATCAGATGAGCACAGTGGAAGAATTCTGCAGAGACATAGTACTGCTCAAAAACGGAATTACGGTACTCAGCGGCGACCTTAAGAAAATCAAGCACAGCTATGGCAGAAACAATCTGGTAGTCAGCTGCGAAGGAAATATTGCGGAGCTGGCGGCAGAGGAAGGCATTACAAGCTGCAAACAGAACGCCGCAGGCTACGAGTTCAAAATTTCCGACGAAGAACAGGCCTACAGGCTGCTTGAAAAAATATTGAGCAGAAGGCTCCAGCTGGACAAATTTGAAATCAGGGAGCCGTCGCTGCATGAAATATTCATTGAAAAGGTGGGTGAAGCGAAATGAAAGAATTTTTAGAGGTTTTCAGATATACTTTCAGAGAAAATCTGAGGAAAAAGGCATTTATAATTTCTACCGTCATAATGCTGATAATAGTTATTGGGGCAATGGTGATACCCGCCGTCATCTCATCAGGCACACAGCCGTCAGGCACAAGCAATGTACCGGAGCCGGGCAGTGCTGTGGGAACCGGCGGCAGCGGGACCGGAAAGGATATTGTCTATCTGGTGGACAAAAGCGGATTGTTTACAGATAAGCTTGACCAGCTCCAGGCGCAGCTTCCGGGATATGATATAAAAATTCACACGGAGGACACCGGAGACTTGAAGGATAGAATTAAGTCAGGCGGAGGAATATATCTTATTGTCGCTTCAATTGTAAATGATTTGCCGTCCTTTGAGTACTATACGAATCAATACGGAGAAGGCCCAAGTCCGGAAACCATTTCAGGAGCTTTCAGAAATGTGTATTCCACAGCCTTGCTGAAACAGGCAAATGTCCCGGACGACATTATCAATAAAACTCTCGGCCATATAAACGTAAATGTCAACGAACTGGGTAAAAGCAAACTGGGCGGATATATTTCCAGCATATTTATGGACATTCTGCTGTTCTTTGCGGTATACTTCTACGGTTACGGAGTTTCAATGTCTGTGGCCTCGGAAAAGACCTCCAGGGTAATGGAGCTTCTGGTCACATCGGTAAAGCCTTCCAGAATAATACTGGGAAAGACCGCAGGTATGGGAGTTCTGGGACTTTTGCAGCTGGCGGTCATCATACTGGCAGGCGGGCTGACATATAGCCTGGTCTTCCCTGAGAATTTCGCCATAGGCGGTATAGGCCTGGATTTTTCAAGCTTTACCCCGCTTTCCATAGCTATGATGATAGTGTACTTTATACTGGGATATACGCTGTATGCGCTGATGAACGCCGTTGTGGGAGCCACTGTCAGCAAAGCCGAAGATATAAATTCGGCCATGATGCCAATGTCCTTCATAGCCATAATCGCATTTTATTTTTCGTACGGTACCTTTATGGTTCCTGACAGCACCGCTGCGAGGATAGCGTCGATGATACCTTTTACATCGCCTTTTTCAGTGCCTTCAAGAATGATGGCTACAAGGGTGCCCTTCTGGGAAATCGGGCTGTCGCTTTTGATTCTTGTGGCATCAATAATCATCATCGGGACCATATCCATAAAACTGTACTCTTTTGCGGTACTGCACTATGGAGACCGGCTCAAATTGGGAAAGCTTTTGCAGATTTCCAGAAATGAAAAATAAGTTTTTTATTGATTCATGACAACATATAGAATATCATTGTAGATGAATATATCTTAAAATTAGAAAGTCAATCTCCATTAGGATCTATTATATGGAGATTGACTTTTGTGAAAATTTTCATTGTGATACGGAGGATTTCCATGTACTATCCCATAAAATTTAAACCCGTTTATAAAGATTATATCTGGGGAGGCCGCTATTTCGAAAAATTTGAACGTGAGCTTCCGGAAGGCATCCTGGCTGAAAGCTGGGAGCTGTCCTGCCATAAAAACGGCGTAAGTATAGCCGCAAATGGAGAACTGGCAGGTAAAACCCTTCCCGACATAGTGAAGGCAGACCCTCAAAATATTCTGGGCACAAAATTTCCAGCCGACTGTCGGGAGGTGCCTTTGCTGATAAAGCTTATAGATGCCAATGACAGGCTGTCCGTGCAGGTGCATCCAGATGATAATTACGCTGCGGTATATGAAGGCGGCTTGGGCAAGAACGAAATGTGGTATATTCTGGACGCCAGGCCCGGAGCCAAACTGGTGGCAGGCCTCAAGCCAGGCGTCACAAAGGAAGTGTTCACACAGGCCATAAAAGAAAACCGCATTGAAGAATGCCTTCTTGAGGTGGAGGTGCAGCCCGGAGATGTGATAAATATACCGGCGGGCCTCGTGCATGCCATCGGCGCCGGCATAGTCATAGCCGAGATACAGCAGACCTCGGATACGACCTACAGGGTATTTGACTACAACAGGGTGGACAGCAGCGGAGTGGGGCGCCCTCTGCATCTGGACA